>JANLUN010000490.1:0-5423 GCA_031363505.1 Planctomycetota bacterium
GCTCGGCGGCCGACGCGGCGTCGTGGACATCGACTGGCAGCCGCGCTCCGACGCGATCGCGGCCGCGTGCGCCGACGACAGGCTCCGGATCTGGAACGCGCGCACGAGCGTGTCCGTGCTCGATACGGACCTCATGCCCGAGCCGCAGAGCGTCGCGTACAGCCTGAGCGGAGAGCGCCTCATCGTCCGCGGCAAACGCTCCGCGTCGGCGCTCGTGCTCGACCCGCGATCAGGCGCGCGCTCTCAGAACGACAACATGCACGAGGATGCGATCACCACCGAATCGCTGTCGGCGGACGGACAGCTCGTCCTCACGGGCTCGCGCGACGGCACGCTGTACGTGTGGGACGCGAGCACGGGCCGACCGCTGGTGCAGCGCGTGGGTTCCAAGTCGCCGGTCCTCTGCGCAGCGTTCAACGCCGATGCTGCGAACCTGCGCGTCATCGCCGGTCGGGAGGACGGCACGGTGTCGGTATGGCCGGTCGATCCGCTGCCCGCCGCGAAGGCGCGCAAGCCGCGCGAGCTCACGCCCGTGGAGCGACTGCGCGAGGGAAGACTCGCAGAGCCGCTCCTGTACGAGTAAGCCCGTACCCCCTGCTTCTCCCCGCACCGATAGAATCGTCGCGAGGAACCATTTCTCCCAGAAAGTCGTCCACACCCGCACGCATCTCCGCACTGGGTTTCGATCGCGGAGATCTCGTGTCACAGGAATTCATGCAGCTCCCCCCCATCGTTCGACCGACGCGCACCCGTCGGCGCTTCGGCGCGGCGTCGATCGTTCTTTCCGGGGCGCTCGCGACCGGCACGGCTCAAGCGCAAGTCCACTACTCGATCGACTGGCACGGCCCGACGAAGAGCGCGGTTGCCTCGACTCCTGCGATTCCGATCACGGAAGGTGACATCCTGCGTCCGCCTCCGGGCGCACCGGTGTTCGGGCCGCTGGCGAATCCAGCGATCGCGGTCACGGGGGGACAGCTCGGCCTCGCGTTGTACGGTGCGTGCAACCCGTTCCCGCCGCACCCGTGTCAGATCGAGATCGACGCGCTCTCCTTCGGGAGGGAATACCGGTTTCCGAACACGAGTGGCGGCTTCGCGCCGACGCAAGGCCCCGCGTTAGCGCCGGTGACGCGACTGTGGTTCTCGGTCGACGAGTTCGCGACGTCGTTCAGCGCGGCGAGCTCGGCGCCGAGCGTGCGCTCGGAATCCCTCGTGTTCGATGCGTGCTCGGACCTCTTCACGACGCCCAATCTTCCGGCCGGACCGCTCCCGCCGACCGGGATCGCGGCGCCGATCAACCGCGGCGTGCTCGACGGCAACGGGCTCGTGAGCGGTTCTGGCTTTCGATACCGCGGCATCGGACTCGAGGAGCCCAATCCCCCCGGCACACCGCCGGATCCGGGCGACAACGTAGACGCCGTCGAACTCGGGCCGCTGCCGTTCGTTCCCGGCGGCGCGTTCTACTTCTCGCTGGATGCGAGCTTCATCGATCCCTTGACCGGTCTCCCGAACACGGGCTCCGCGGCCGCGGCCGGCTTCCGACCCGCTGCGGTGCTGCGCACGCCCGCCGTGGGAGGGACGCCTGTCGTCTGGGCGACGCCGTTCCAGCTCGGACTCGATCTCGACGGAACGGGCACGGACGACCTCGACGCGCTCATCCTGTGGGAGAACGGGAACGGCGTCTTCAACCGCAGCATCGTGCCGTACGACTGGACGAGCGGCGCGACGGACATGCTGCTCTTCTCGGTGCGCCGCGGCTCGTCGGTGATCGGGAAGCCGGATTCGATCTTCGGCATCCCGATCGAACCGGGCGATCTATTGACCACGCCGCCGACGCTCGGCGCGCGGCCGGGGATCTTCATCGCGGCCGAGAACTTGGGCCTCGCGACGACGCGCACGCACGCGGCGCTGTTCGGCGACGAGATGGACGCCGCTGCCTCGGCGATGTCCGTGTACTTCGACTGCAACAACAACGACGTCGAGGACGCGATCGATATCGCCAACGAGACGTCGAGCGACAACAACAAGAACGGCATCCCGGACGAGTGCGAAAAGCGGAAGCCGCTGATTCCGTGGCCGAAGTAGCGACGGAACACGCGGACGTTTTCGCGAGAAACCTGTCCTTCACCGGACCGCGCGGTCACTTGTCCGGTGTGAACGAGGCCTGTTCCTTCACGCGGAGCCACGCCAATGGCGCGGGGATCGGGTGGCCTGCGTGATACGGGCGGATCCGTCGGCGGCCCGCTGACGGATCCTTTGAACTTCGCGCGAGGCGGCGTCGACGTACAGCGGCCTCGCGCGTTCCGCTTCTCGGCATCTGCATCATCGCGCCCACACCGAGAAGCAGACAGCCCGGCGAGTCACAACGATCGCAGCAGCTCGCGTTTGCCGGGAGGTCCGGTCACTTCGAAGATGACGGCCCACCACTCGGCTCGACGGTGACTTGGAAGCGCAAGAAGCTACAGCACGTTCGCTCTGGTTCGATCACGTTCGCGAGTTCGGCGAGCAAACCAGCGCCGCCGTCGAACCGCAATCGCAGACCATCCTTCACGTGAGACCGACCGCGCACGCGGCAAGGATCGACACCAGACACACGACACGGCGCGCGATGTCGAAGGCGCGAATCAACGCATAGAGTTGGCTCAGCCGATGCATGGTCGGTCCCCCTTCCTTCGAAATAGTCCGGTTCACTTGCACTTTCGGAGCTGACTGCTCGGACCCCAGACCCACCACCAATTGCGGCTGATCCACGAGGTCGATTGGGATTGGCTGCTCGAAGCCTCTTGCTTCTGGCAGCAGCCGGTCGCAACCGAGTCGCAGACGCGGTGCTCGTTCGTGACATGACACGCCTCGGGGACGCTGCACTGTGAGGCGTCGCCTATGGACGTACTGATTCGGCCGTTGCAGGGTACGTTCGACGTGCTCTTGCAAGCGGAGAAGCCTGCGACGAGCGCCAAGCCAACGATCAGATTCTTCATGAGGGAACTCCGTGCGGATCTTGGACCGCCCGTGCGGCCCGCATTGGTTTCAAGGATGGATGAGCACCCCGCACTTGCATCGGCGGGGATCGCTCGCGCGTGCCGATTAGAAACGGCAGCCGCGCGAGGCGACGGGCAACGCGAAGCGCATCACTTCGCTGCCGACTTGGGCGGCCGCGTCATCTTGCGGCTGGGATCGCACTTGACGCAGTGCGACTCGGGCAACCCGTGCTCCGCGCACCAGTCGCCGGTCGCCTTGAACGCGGCGACGAGAGCCGTATTGCAGCGCGTGCACTTCGATTCGGGGACGGCGTGTTCGCCGCACCAATCCTCATATGAGCCAGCGACCGCGGTGGCGCTGCCATGCTGCGCGGCCTGAGTCGGAGCAGCCGTGCCGTGGTCGTGTCCGTCTCCTGCGGTGTGTGCGTGGCCGTGTCCGTCGTCCGCCGATTGCGTGGAGCACCCGGAGACGATGAGTGCGCTCGTGAACAGGAAGGCGATTGCGAAGCGAGAGCGGTACATGGTCATTTCCTTTCGATCAATCAGTGGGAGGGTTGGGGAAGGACGGTCGGCGCGAGCACGTGCTGCTGCACATCCCTGCCCCGACCTTCGAAGATGCGATACAGCGCCGGCAGCACGAGCAGCGTCAACAACGTGCTCGACACCAGGCCGCCGATGACGACGGTCGCGAGCGGCTTCTGAACTTCGGCGCCTGTACCGGTCGCCATCGCCATCGGCAGGAAGCCGAGCGACGCGACGAGCGCCGTCATCAGCACGGGCCGCAGCCGCGTGAGCGCGCCGCGGATGATCGCGTCGGTGACATCGGCGCCTTCGACGCGCAGTTGATTGATGAACGTCACGAGCACGAGGCCGTTCAGCACCGCGACGCCTGGGAGCGCGATGAATCCGACCGCAGCGGAGATCGAGAACGGGATGTCGCGCAGCCAGAGCGCGACGATGCCGCCCGTCAAGCCGAGCGGCACGCCGCTGAACACGAGGAGCGACTGTCGCACGGAGCCGAAGGTCGAGTAGAGGAGCAAGAAGATCAACGCGAAGCACGCCGGAACGACGACGGACAGTCGTTGGCGTGCGGCGACGAGGTTTTCGTACTGCCCGCCCCATTCGAGCCACGTGCCGGTTGGAAGCACGATCGCGCCGACTCGTGACTGCGCTTCGACCGCGAAGGAGCCGAGGTCGCGGCCGCGAACGTTGCACTGCACGACGACACGGCGTTTTCCATTCTCGCGACTGACTTGGTTCGGCCCCTCGGATACTTCGATCGCGGCGATCGCGTTGAGCGGAACGAAACCCGGACCCACACGGACGTGTCCGTCGGAGACCGGCACGACGTCGTCGAGCTCGATTTCGGTCGGCGCGAGCGGGATCGGCAGCTCACCGAGGCGGTGCACGTCCTCGCGCACGGCGTCGGGCAACCGCACGACGAGATCGAAGCGCCGGTCGCCCTCGAACACGAGACCGGCCTCGCGTCCGCCGACCGCTGCGGCGACGACGTCCTGCACGTCCGCGATCCCCAGCCCGACGCGCGCGATCGCCGCGCGATCGATCTGGATGTCCATCAGCGGGAGTCCCGTCGTCTGCTCGACACGGATGTCGGCGGCACCCGAGATGTCGCGCAGGACGCTGGCGATGGCTTGCGCCGTGCGCTCCATCGCAGGGAAGTCGTCGCCGTAGACCTTGACCGCGATGTCGCCGCGCACGCCCGAGATGAGCTCGTTGAAGCGCATCTGAATCGGCTGCGTGAACTCGTAGTTGTGTCCGACCGCGGATTGCAGCGCCTTCTCGATCCGCGCCTGGAGGTCCGCTTTCGCGAGGTCGGGTTCGGGCCACTTCTCGCGCGGCTCGAAGATGATGAACGTGTCCGAGACGTTCGGCGGCATCGGATCGGACGCCATCTCGGCCGTGCCCGTCTTCGAGAACACGAAGGCCACCTCGGGAAACGTGCTGACGATCGACTCGACCTCGAGCTGCATCGACGTCGACTGTGTGATCCCTGTGCTCGGAATCCGCATCGCGTGCATCGCGATGTCCTTCTCGTCGAGCGTCGGCACGAACTCCTCACCGAGTTGACCGAAGAGCAGCAGGGAAGCGGCGAACGCTGCTGCCGCGCCGCCGACCACCCACCAGCGCAAGCGCACGGCCGCGTCCACGACCGGCGCGTACACGCTCTTCGCGGCTCGGATCAGGAAGTTCTCCTTCTCGGCGACCTTGCCGCGGATCAAGAGGCCGACCATCGCAGGCACGAACGTCAGCGAGAGGACGAAAGCCGCGACGAGGGCGAAGATCACCGTCATCGCCATCGGGTGGAACATCTTCCCTTCGACGCCGGTGAGGGCGAGGATCGGGAGGTACACCGTGATGATGATCGCCTCGCCGAAGGCCGTCGCGCTGCGGACCTGCAGGCTCGCCTCGGACACCGCCTCGAGCCGC
>JANLUN010000535.1:0-7301 GCA_031363505.1 Planctomycetota bacterium
GCCGCGGCCGAGCTGCATGTGGCCGCGCGACGTGAAGACGGCTCCGCGCTCTGCGAACTGCGTCGGCATGATGCAGTCGAACATGTCGATGCCGCGATGAACGGCCTCGAGCATGTCGAGCGGCGTACCGACGCCCATCAGGTAGCGCGGCTTGTCCTCGGGCAGCAACTGTGCGGTGAACTCGCACAGGTCCTCGCGCTCGCTCTTCGCTTCGCCGACCGCGAGACCGCCGATCGCGTAGCCGTCGAAGGGCATCGCGCTGAGCCGGGCCGCACCTTCGCGCCGCAAGTGCGGGAAGAGCGCGCCCTGCACGATGGCGAAGAGCGACTGCGTCGAATCGCCGCGCGCCGCCAGACTGCGCGCAGCCCAACGCTCCGTGATGCCGAGCGCCTCCCGCGCCGTCGATTCATCCGCAGTCGCTGGAATGCACTGGTCGAGCGCCATCATGATGTCGCTGCCGATGGCCTTCTGCGTCTCGATGCAGAGCTCGGGGCTGAGCAGAATCATGCTGCCGTCGACGTAGCTCCGGAACCGCGCGCCTTCTTCGCTCAGCGCGCGTGCATGCGGCAGCGAAAAGATCTGATACCCGCCGGAGTCCGTGAGCACGGACTTCTTCCAACTCATGAACCGGTGGATTCCGCCGATGCGACGAAACACCTCCGGCCCCGGACGCAACAGCAAGTGGTACGTGTTCGCGAGCAGGATCTCCGAACCCGCATCTTCCAACGTCTCTGTGAGCTGCGACTTCACCGTGGCCTGCGTGCCCACCGGCATGAAGAGCGGTGTCGTCACCTCGTTGTGCAACGTGCGAAACGTCGTCGCGCGCGCGCGCGAGCCCGTGGCGCGCGCGTCCAAGTGAAAGTGCAAGCGCGAGAGAGTCACGGGATGGATCTCATTCGGGAGCGATCACCCGGAAATCGCGTCCGGCTCCGCGAGCCGATAACTCGTGCTCCGTCCGCCGCCCTCGTTCTGCGCCAGGATTCCTCGCGCCGCGAGCTCCTGGATGTCCCTGAGGGCCGTGTCCGTCGAGCATTTCGCGAGCTTCGCGTACTTCGACGTCGTCAGCGCGCCCTCGAATCCGCCCAGCAGGCGGTTGATCACCGCTCGCTGGCGTTCGTTGACCGGCCGAATCTGGATGCGAGCCCACAGCCGAGCCTTGTAGAGCACGGCCGCCATGGTCTCGTCGGCGCCATCGATGGCGCGGCCGAGACAGCCGAGGAACCAGGTCAGCCAGCGCGTGATGTCGAGGTCGCCACGCTGCGCGGCTTCCAACTCCAGGTAGTAGTTCTTGCGCTCCGCCTCGAGCTGGGAGGAGAGACTGTAGAAGCGCTCCTTCGTCCCGTCGGCGCGTGCGAGCGCGAGGTCGGCGATGGCCCTTGCCATGCGGCCGTTTCCGTCCTCGAACGGATGGATCGTGACGAACCATAGGTGCGCGATCCCCGCGTGCAGGACCGGGTCGATCGCCGCGCGCGACTCGAAATCGCGGAGGAAGCGCTGCATCTCTGCCTCGATCCGTTCCGCTGCCGGGGCCTCGAAGTGCACGCGCTCGCTTCCGATGGGACCGGACACGACCTGCATCGGCCCCGCTTCGCGCGTGCGCCAGGCGCCGACCGTGATGCGCGAGAGTCCGCTGCGTCCCGTCGGGAAGAGTGCCGCGTGCCAGCTGAAGAGTCGCTCGCACGTGAGCGGCGCGGCAGAGTTCCGCGTCGCGTCGAGCAGCATCTCGACCACGCCCTCGACGTCGCGACTCGGTCGTGGAAGGCCTGCGATATCGAGCCCGAGTCGTCGCGCGAGCGAGGAGCGCACCTCGCTCGGGTTCAGCGCTTCGCCCTCGATGGCGGAGGACTTCACGACATCGTTGGTGAGCACTTCGAGGCCGGCCTCCGCGCGCAGGTCGAAGCCGAGCGCTTCCATCTTCCCGAGCAGCCGCCCCTGCCGGTGGCGCACCGCGGCCAGGTCCCGCGCGATCGCCGCCGCATCCCAGGTGAACGCGGGCCAGCGGGGCCGCTCATGGAGAAAGGTCGCGTCCTGTCGCATGACTCGCAGGAAAGCGTGCCCGCGCCGCCGTCGAAGCGCAAAGCAATCACCGCAAGAAGTGCGGTGATTAGGCTGCGCAATCACCGCACGCGCGCTCGATCGTCGAATCGCCGTTGACGAAATCCATCACGAAGTACGGCCGGCCCGCCTCCGTGACGCCCGCGTCGATCACGCGCGCGATGTTCGGGTGATCCATCAGCGCGAGCGCTTGCCGCTCCTGCTCGAACCGCGCGATGACTTGGTGCGTGTCCACGCCGGCGTGATGATCTCGAGCGCGGCCTGCCGACGTCTACTTCCGCGCGGGCTGCGCGCTGACGGCCTCGGGCCGCCAATCGCTCACGAGGATCAGTTGCGGGTCTTCACGCGCGCTGTCCTCGATCGCGACTAGGAAGCGCTCGCGCGCGACGTCGTAGGCCACGATGCTCTGCCCCTCGTCCATCACGCGGCCGTCGAACATGGGCCTCTGCGCGCCCACGTCCAGTTGTCCGCCCGCCTTCGACACGGTCGCGCTCCACATCTTCCGCGACAGGTCCACCCAGTAGATTTCGCCAGCGGACAACCAGCCGTAGGTCGACGTGGTCCGGGTCGGGGAAACCTGCACCGGAGATGACGGCGTCGGATACTCGACCACCCGCAGCACCGCGCCCAGATCCTCCTCGTTCGACACGTGGTACAGCACGACATCCCCCGACGGCGAGATGAGCGGGTTCCACTCGGCCTCGGGTGTCGTCAGGAACGGCTTCTGGACCCGGCCCTCTTCGAGATCGAACGTCATGATGTCGCCGACCTTGTCGCGCTTCGGCGTCTTCGTGAACAGCAACGTGCGTCCGTCCGGCGTGATCGAGGACGCGGACAGCTCGAACTCCATATCGCCCTCGAAAAGTCGCGTCGGTGCACCACCGCCGAACGAGAAGCTGACCAAGCTCTCTGAATTCGAGTCCGTCGTAATGAGGCGCTGTCCGACGTGTGACCAGAGCACACCGTAGTAGAACTCCGCCTTCGGATCGCCGAGCGAAGTCAGAACGCCGCGCTCCAGGTCGAGAATGGCGAGGAAGGTTTCACCACGGTCGCCGGCGATGTTCACGCCCGCGCGGCGGCCATCCGGTGACAAGGAGACCCCTCCATCCAACGCGAAGGGCTCGATGGGGAGCGGTGTCCGCGCGCCCTTCTGATCCATCCAGGCGAGCTTGTACGTGCTCGCGCGAGCGACGCGCTGGTAGACCAGCGTGCCGCGCGACGAGATGCCCATGCTGACCGAGGCGCGTCGGCTGTCCCACTGGACCCCCGCGGCGATGGGCTTCGGGCTCCCCGTGAGTTCGAGGCGCTCCGAATCGAAGGGCTGCACCACCAGGTTCTCGTCGCGACCGAAGACCAGCGCACCGGGCTCGACGAACACCGCCTCGGTCTCGCCCGCCAGGATGAGCCGCGACTCGCGTGTCGCGGGATCGAAGACATAGACGCCCGGTTTCGCAGCATTCATGGCGTAGTACAGAAACCGTCGGCCGTCGGGCAGCATCTGCGGGACGCGATGCGATTCCGCCGTCGTCGCGGGTTCGGTGATCGGCCGCGATGCGCCGCCGGAGTCGTCGACGATTGCCAACCCGCCCACGGCGCTGGGTGCGAACACGATGGAGCCTTCTGTTCCCCACGCTCCGCCGCGCGCGGCCGGGGCGTCGCAGATCACGCGCACGATGCCGTCGGCGAGGTCGATTCGCTTGAGTTTCCGGCCGGCGAAGAAAGCGATCGACTTGCCGTCGGGCGACCAGAACGGATACGCGGCCTCCTCGGTCCCGGAGAGAGAGCGGTACTCGAGGCGCGACAGATCGCGCACGTGCAAGGACTGCGGCGAGGTTTCGTCCTTCGAGCGGATCGAGACCACGACTTGGGTTCCGTCGGGTGAGACCGCGACAGATCGGTCGCCCGAAGGCAGGACCATGCCCTTGGGGAGCGCGAGCGTTGCTCGAACGACGGGGCGCTCCGCCTTCAGCGCACCATTCGATGTCGGAGCGCGCAGCGCGAAGTACGCGGCGATTCCGGCGAACGACGCACACAACACCCAGGTTGCAAGGCGCAGTGCGCGTGTCGAGGACGTCGCGCGCGCACCGTCCTCGGATCGCGCGTCACCGGGGTTCGCGCGAGCGGCCTCGAGCTCGAGGCGCGCGTCGCCGATGTCGCGCAACCGTCGGCGCGGATCCTTCTCGAAGCAGCGCGCGAGGACATCTCGCACGCGGCGCGGCGTGTCACTGGGCAGGAGCTCGAGAGCTGGCGTCGTGTGCAAGACGGATCCGAGGACGTCCGTCAGCGTCTCGCCGACGAACGCGCGCTTCGCGGTCAGGCACTCGAAGAGTACGCATCCGAAGGCCCAGATGTCGACGCGCCTGTCGATCGATTTCCCGCGTGCCTGCTCGGGCGCCATGTACGTCGGCGTGCCGAGCAAACGGCCGGCTTCGGTCGAGAGCACGCTGTCGGTCGAGGAGCCCGTTCCGCTCTCGTTCGCCGGCTTCGCGAGCCCGAAGTCGAGCACCTTCACGCGGCCGTCGGGCGTGAGGAGCACGTTCGCGGGCTTCAGGTCGCGGTGGATCACGCCCGCTTCGTGCGCGGCCTCGAGTCCTTCCGCGATCTGCTTCGCGACGTCGAGCGCTTCGTCGAGCGGCAGCGGTCCGCGCTTCAGCCGCAACTCGAGCGACTCACCGGGCACGAGCTCCAACACGAGGAAGCACGTGTCGTCGACTTGATCGACGCCGAAGATCTGCGCGACGTTCGGATGGTTCAGCGACGCGAGCGTCTTGGCCTCGCGCTCGAACCGCTTCAGTCGCTCCGGCTCGTCCGCGAAGTGCGCCGGCAACACCTTGATCGCGACCTCGCGCCCGAGCTTCGTGTCGCGCGCTCGGTAGACCTCGCCCATCGCGCCCGCGCCGAGGGGCCCGAGGATCGAGTAGTGCGACAGCGACTGTCCGACGGAGAGCGTCATGCGGTCACTTCCCGAGCATCCGCGGCCAATCGACGAGGACGTCGTCGACGGGATGCGCGTCCTCGGGGTTGCCCACCCGGACGAGGAACCGCTGACCGTCCGGAGCGACGCGCCAGCCTTGCAGCGTGTTCTTGGCCAAACGAAAGAGGACCTCGGGTCGCGTGGTCCAGATGCGACCATCGCCCTCGATGTCCTTGGTCGAGATCGAGAGGATCGCGTCGTCGGATTCGAAGTAGAGCTCCTGACCGTCGGATTTCCACGCTGGATTCGTGCCTCCATCCACGGACAGACGCACGCGCCCGTCCCCGCTCGGGAACGACATCAGATAGATCTCGGCCTTCCCTGAGGAGTCCGAGACGAAGGCCATGCGCTTTCCATCGGGCGAGATACGCGGCTGGGTGTCGTTGAATTCCGTGGCGAGGAGCGCCCGTCGCTCGCCGGTGGCGATGTCGAGCGTCCACACATCGAGTCCGCGGGCGCCCGAGCTCGACTCGTACACGAGCGTGGAGCCGTCCGGTGTCCAGCTCCCGGCGCTGTGCACGATGCGATCGAACGGGATCAATTCACGTGTGGTGCCGTTCGACAACTCGAGGAGGTGCACGTTCGGCGGTCCCTGCCAGTCCGCGGAGTAGGCGATGCGCTGCCCGGCAGGATCCCAGCGCGGCACGAACTCGCTGCGCGCAGCCGACGTGAGGCGCGTCGGGATCTTGCGCACGAGATCGAATAGCCACAGGTCCGTCGTGCCGTCGCGCGGATCGGCCTTGGAGTAGGCGACGCGCTGGCCTTCCGGGGAGAGGTCGAACGAGCCACTGATGTGCTCGCCGGACAGCACGGTTTCGAGCTCGCGCCCGTCGCGGTCGAACCACCGCAAGCTCGACTTCTCGCCCAGACGCTGCAGAGCGAGCGTGCCGACTTGGGACGCCGAGAACGAAGCGCCACCCGTCGGCCCGTAGAACAGGACGTCGCGCTCGACTTCGCGCGCCGCTCCGCGCAGCTCGAGCGCCTGCGCATCGAAGCCCTGAGCTAGCAACACGCCTTCGCTGACGTAGAGCACGTGTCCGGATGCGACGTACTCGGCCTTGGATCCGGCGATAGTGAGACGCCGCCTCTCGTCGGAATCGAGCGAGCCCAGTTGCAGGTACGGCTTGCCTTCGTGCGGCTCGGTGAAGAGGAAGTGGCGCCCGTCTGGCAGGAAGTACGGGAAGCTCTTGTCGGGGCTGACCGCGCGATCTCGCGGGAAAGCGCGGATCTTTCGGGCGCTACTCGCACCCGGATCGACGACGTACCAGCCCTCTCCGTCCAGGCTCTCGGTGAGATCGAACAGGATCGTGCCGTCGACGGACCATGTCGCCGCGGGCCATCCTGAAGCTACGTCCGCGATGATCTCGGGCGGAGTACCGGTCAGGGCCACGCGCTTCAGCTTGTCCGTGGTGAAGAACCCGATCTGGCGACTGTCTGGCGACCAGTAGGGCGACCAACCGCAGGCGGTGCCTTCGAGTCGGCGCGCAGCACGCTCGTCGAACGTGCGCAGCCACAGACCGTCTTCGGCCTCGCTCACGCAGTGACGGCCGTCGGGGGACAGCGCGGGGAAGCCAGCTCCATCGCGCGCTCGTGGAAGCTGGAAGCGGTACGCCGTGGATTCCTTCGACGCGTCGCTCGGCGACGGAGCGCGCAGCGCGAAGAAGGCTGCCAATCCGGCGAACGCCGCACACAACACCCAGGGTGCAAGGCGCAGTGCGCGTGTCGAGGACGTCGCCCGCGCATCGTCCTCGGATCGCGCGTCACCGGGGTTCGCGCGAGCGGCCTCGAGCTCGAGCCGCGCGTCGCCGATGTCGCGCAACCGTCGGCGTGGATCCTTCTCGAAGCAGCGCGCGAGGAGATCGCGCACGCGGCGCGGCGTGCCCACGGGTAGGCGCTCGAGAGCTGGCGTCGTGTGCAAAACGGATCCGAGCACGTCGGTCATCGTCTCGCCGACGAACGCGCGTTTCGCGGTCAAGCACTCGTACAGCACGCAGCCGAAGGCCCAGATGTCGACGCGCTTGTCGATCGATTTCCCGCGCGCTTGCTCCGGCGCCATGTAGTGAGGCGTGCCGAGAATGTCCCCCGTCTTCGTGCGGCTCAAATCCTGGTGCAAGAGCTTGGCGATGCCGAAATCGGTGATCTTGGCGATGCAATCGTCGAGCGGCGTCTCCGCGTTGCCTGACAAGAGAATATTTGCAGGCTTCAGATCGCGGTGCACGATGCCGTTTTTGTGCGCGTAATCGATCGCTTGCGCGAGCGAGCGCACCATGCC
>JANLUN010000571.1:0-2907 GCA_031363505.1 Planctomycetota bacterium
CCTGTATCCAGATCCCTTGCTCCGCAAGGTTTCGGACCCCGTCGAGGCATTCGACGACGAGCTCGCGCGCATCGCCGAGGGCATGTTCGCGCGCATGGTCGCGAGCAAAGGCGTCGGGCTCGCGGCGCCCCAAGTCGGCCTGAAGAAGCGCATTCTCGTGCTGAATCACAGCGGCGAACCCGCGGACGACCTCGTGCTCGTCAATCCGACGATCGTCGATCGCTTCGGGCCGGTCACGCTGCACGACGAAGGCTGTCTGTCGTTCCCTGGGATCTACGCCGAGATCCGACGCCCCGATGCCTGCACGGTGAAGGCCTTCGACATCGCGGGCCGGCCGATCGATCAGACGTACACCGGCTTCGTGAGCCGGATCATCCAGCACGAGTACGATCATCTCGAGGGCGTGCTGCTCGTCGACCGCATGTCGCCGGCCGACAAGCTGGCGAACAAGGCCGCGCTCGAGGAGCTGGTTCTGAAGTTCAAGAAGAAGAACTCGCAGCGCGTTCCGGCGCGCAATCCTTGATCGTATCCCTCGAACGCCTCGGCCTTCCCGCTCCACCGACGCGCGGATCCGTAGTCAGCGTCGGCGTCTTCGACGGTGTCCATCTCGGACACCAGGCGATCCTCGCGCGCAACACGCAACGCGCGCGCGAGCTCGGCGCGCAGTCGACGGTCGTCACGTTTCGCGAGCATCCCAAGGCGGTGCTGCTCGGACGCGCCCCGCGCACGCTGACGAGCTTGGAGCACCGGCTCGAGCTCTTCCGCCGCGCCGGCGTCGAGCACACCGTCGCTCTGACGTTCGACGACGAGCTGCGGCAGATCGACGCGCGTGATTTCGCGCGCGATCTCCTGGCGGGAGCGCTCGCCGCCCGCCGCCTCGTGCTCGGCTTCGACAGCAAGTTCGGCCGCGATCGCGAAGGGACACCCGAGTTCCTGCGCCAGCTCGGATACGACGTCGAAGTCGTGCCGGAGGTCCTCGTCGCCGGCCGACCGGTGTCCAGCACCGCGATTCGCGAGGCGGTGGAGCTCGGAGACCTCGATGGCGCCGCGCGCATGCTCGGACGGCCGGTCGCGGTGTACGGCGATGTCGTCGCCGGCGACGCAGTGGGCCGCCGACTGGGTTTCCCGACCGCGAACTTGGATCTGCACCACGAGCTGCGGCCTCCGCCGGGTGTCTACGCGTGTCGCGTGCATCGCGCACGGGCTAGCGCACCGGCGGCACACCCCGCGGTGGCCAACATCGGCTTTCGACCCACGCTCGCGGATGTGCAACCGACGATGGCGCGCGTCGAAGTGCACCTGCTCGACTTCGACGGAGACTTGTACGGCGAGTTCCTCGAGGTCGAGTTCGTCGCTCGATTGCGCGACGAAGCGCGCTTCGCTGGGCTCGCCGAGCTCGCCGCGCAGATCGGGCGAGACGTGGCCACCGCACGGACCGTGCTCGGTGCCGACGCACCGCCGATCGCCGGACACGGGCGCTGAAGACGTCGACAGACCGCAGCGGATCGCACGCAGCGCGTTGACGCTGCCCCATGCCGCGACCATAATCCCGGCCCCTCGCGGGTCACTCGGGCGGATAGCTCAGTTGGTAGAGCACTTGATTGAAAATCAAGGGGTCACCGGTTCAAGTCCGGTTCTGCCCACCACTCAAACTCGGCAAACTCGGCAAACGCGGCACGCGGACGAACCGACGCGCATCGCTCCGCGTCGATTACGTTCGCGCCGCCGGCGACCCGGCGAAGAATCGACGCCATGGCCAGCTTCGCTCCGACCGTGATCCGCCGCACCGATCCGACTCGGATCGAGATCGACTGGAGCGACGGGCACACGAGCAAGTACACGCCGGCGGAGCTGCGAGGACTCTGCCCGTGCGCGCAGTGCGTTAATGAGCTCACGGGAGTGCGAACTCTCGACGTCGGCCGGATCCCGGCGGACCTGCAGCAATCCGCCGTCGCCATGGTCGGGAACTACGGCATCTCCATGCGCTTCTCCGACGGGCACCACACGGGCATCTATACCTTCAAGTACTTGCGCGAGAACGACCCCGACGGGCGTTGAGGCGATGGCACGCACGGATCCGCTGTGGATACGCCCGGGTCTGGAACTGCCGGCCCGGGAGCTGCGGCTCGAGTTCGCCTGCGCGGGCGGCCCCGGCGGCCAGAACGTCAACAAGGTCGAGACGAAGGTCCTCCTGCGCTTCGCGGTGGTCGATTCTCCGACCCTCACCGACGCGCAGCGCGCGACGATCGAGCGCAAGCTCGCGAGCCGGCTTTCCGCGAACGGTGAGATCCTGATCCACGCGTCACGTCACCGCGAACGCGAACGCAACGTCGAGGACGCGCGTGAGCGCCTCGCGGAACTGCTGCGGACGGCGCTGACCGAGCCGAAAGCCCGGCGCGCGACGCGCCCGACTCGGGGCTCGAAGCAGCGCCGACGCGCTGGGAAGAGTCATCGCTCGACGCTCAAGCACGGTCGGCGCGGATCCCACAACGAATGATCGGCACGCAATGAAGGACGGCGAGACCGACTTGGAGACCGCGCTGGCGGAGCTGGCGACCGCTCTGCGCAAGAAGCGCACGCCGTCGCGCTTCCACGCACGCGCGATCTTGGTCGCGCTCGGCGAGCAGCTCTTGGCCGAGGATGGCCCGCGCGTGACGGCCGGCACCCAGCGCGTCGCCGAGCTGGTGCGCGAGCGGCCCGCGGACTGGGAGGCGGCCGTGCGCGAGGAACTCGAGCTCGCCGCGACGGAGTTCGTGCGGTCGGTAGACCCGCGCTTCCTGACGCATCCGCGTTACGACTTCCCATACACTGTTGCGGTGCGCGAACGACTCGAAGCCAGGCTCGCGGCCGCGGAGCGGCTCGGAATCGCACCCGCAGAGGGACTCCTCGAGCAAGTCGTCGAGGCGG
>JANLUN010000572.1:0-3419 GCA_031363505.1 Planctomycetota bacterium
ATGAAATGCTTGACGCCGGTGGCGACCCGGAGGACCGCGCGCGCCTCATCGCCGCCGGATGTCACGCGGTGCTCGACGCGAACCTGTCGAGCTTGGCGCTCCGGGATGTGCTGCGCGCGATCCTCGTCCGCCGCAGGAGCGAGAGCACCAGCACGCTGGTCGCGCGGCGCGCGATGGCCGACCCGCGGCTCTCGGACTTCATCACGTCGAGCCCCGCGATGCAGGCGTTCATGAGCCTCGTCACCCGTGTCGTCGCGTCGGACACGTCGCTGTTGATCCTGGGCGAGACGGGCGTCGGCAAGGAACACTTGGCGCGCGCGATCCATGCCGAGAGCCCGCGCGCCTCCGGGCCGTTCATCGCGGTCAACTGCGGCGCGCTGACCGAGACGCTGCTCGAGAGCGAGCTCTTCGGCCACGAGGAGGGCGCGTTCACCGGAGCGACACGCTCGCGGCGGGGCTGCTTCGAGCTCGCGCACAAGGGCGTCGTGTTCCTGGACGAGATCGGCGAGCTGCCGAATCACCTGCAGGTGAAGCTGCTGCACGTGCTCCAGCGCCGGGAGATCCAGCGCCTGGGCAGCGAGAGCGCTTTCGGGATCGACGTGCGCATCATGGCCGCCACGAACCGCGCGATCAGCGAGGAGGTCGAAGCGAAGCGGTTCCGCGCCGACCTGTACTACCGGCTCAGCGTGGTGTCGCTGTCGATCCCGCCGCTGCGCGAGCGCATCGAGGACATCGCGGTGCTCGTCGACAGCTACCTCGAGTACTTCCGGGGACACATCCGCCGCAACGTGACCGGCGTGACGCCGGAGGCGCTCGACGCCTTGCGCCGCTACGACTGGCCGGGGAACGTGCGCGAGCTCGTCAACATCATCGAGCGCGCGATGCTGCTCGCGAGCGGCGAGGAAATCGCGCTGTCCGATCTTCCCGAAGCGATCCGCAAGCTGCGTCCGGGCTCGGCCGCGCGCTCGATCGCGCCGGCGGAGACGCGCACGTGCGGCTCGATGCTCCCCGCCGCGGTGCTCGCGAAACCGCTGCGCGAGGCGCGCCAGGTGATCCTCGACGAGTTCGAGTCGAACTACCTGTCGGGCCTCTTGCGCGAGACCGGTGGCCGCATCGACGAGACAGCGAGGCGCGCCGGGATCGAGACGCGTTCGCTGTTCGACAAGCTGAAGAGGTACGGGCTTCGGAAGGAAGACTTCCGCCCGACGCGGCCGAAGTAGCTCGCGCGCGAGGCATTAGTTCAGGCTCTGCGCGCGATCGCGCGCCACGGCCGGTACACGACCGCTCCGACCGCGAGGAGCCCGAGCCCGATCCCGACGTCGCGCGGATTGGTCTGCACCAGGTTGCCGAACACGATGCCGCAAGCGAGAAGCAGATAGAGGATCGGTGCGAGAGGGTAGAGCGGGCTGACGAACGGGCGCGGGAGATCCGGACGTGTCTTGCGGAGCCGTAACAGCGCCAGCGCGGCGAGCGCGTGGAAGATCCACTCCGCGAACACCACCGAGTTGACGAGCACTTCGGCTTGTCCCCAGAACCAGTACGCGAGGCACAACACCAGCTGGACGAGCAGCGCGAGCGTCGGCGCTCCGGTGCGCGGGTTCAGCTCCTCGAACTTGCGGAAGAAGAGACCTTCGCGCGCCATCGCGACGTAAAGCCACGGCGACGCGATGATCGTCACCGCGCACACGCCGAGCGCCGAAATGCCCATCGCCGCGCGCAAGATCGTTCCACCGGAAGGCCCGAGTGTTCGGCGCGCCACCTCGCTCGCGAACTGCGGGTTTCCGACGAGGCCGTCGATGCCGAGCACGCGCAGGTACGCCGTGTTGATCGCGAAGTACACGACCACGACGCCGAGGATGCCGAGCAAGATCGCGCGCGGCAGCGTGCGCTCGGGATCGCGCACCTGCGGCGCGATGTAGAACACGAGTTGCCAACCGCCGAACGCGAAGAGCACGGGCAGCATCGCGCGCGCGGCACCGCGCCACGGGTCGAACGCCGGTGCGGCATGAGCGATCGGCGCGGCGCCCGTGATCGCCGCTGCGACGGGCGGATCGAAGACGAGCCACGCGGCGGCGACGATCGCGGCGATCGCAGCGAGCTTGATCAGCATGCACGCGTTCTGGAACGTCGCGCCCGCCTTCACGCCGAGCATGGAGATCGCGGTGATCGCAATCAGGATCGCCGCGCCGGCGACCGTCGAGCTCGTGCTTCCGGGCGGTCCGATCCCCGGCACGATCCCGTGCAAGTTGGCGGTCGCGATCGACACCATCACGGCGCACGCGCCGGTCGAGATCACGAACAGCACGACCCACGCGAACAGGAACGCGAGGAACGGTCCGAAGGCCTCGCGCAAGAACACGTACCAGCCGCCGGCGTGGGGGAGCGAAGCACCGAGCTCCGCGAACGTGAGCGCGCCGTTGATCGCGATCAACCCGCCGACACCCCACAGCGCGAGGAACCACGCCGGATCGGGCACCGCTTCGGCGACCGCGCGCGGATTGAAGAAGATCCCGACGCCGATGATGCCGCCCATGACGAGCATCGTCGCGTCGAAGAGATTGAGGCGCGGTGTCGCCGTCACGCAGCGCGGAGCATCGGTTGCGCCGCAGCTGCGCGCAAGCTCGGCGATGCGTGAGCCATCTCCGCCAGTTGGGACGTGGCCGTTTCGGAGCGCGGCCTGTCGGGAGCGTGGTGGCGCGCCTCTTCACGCGTGAAGATTAGTCGCCTCGCCGCGTAGGCCCGTCCCTCGAACCTCAGGAGCCCCACATGATCCTCACGACCACACCCACGATCGAAGGCCGTCCCGTCCAGCGCTACGTCGGCATCGTCACCGGCGAGGCGATCCTCGGCGCGAACATCTTCAAGGACTTCTTCGCCGGCATCCGCGACATCGTCGGCGGTCGCTCGGCGACGTACGAGCGCGAGCTCGGCCGCGCGCGAGAGATCGCGCTCGACGAGATGCAGCAGAAGGCGAAGGAGCTCGGCGCGAACGCGATCGTCGGGATCGACCTCGACTACGAGGTGCTCGGGCAGGCGAGCGGCATGCTGATGGTCAACGCGAGCGGCACGGCGGTCGTGATCGGGTGAACCGGATCGCGGTGCGCGCTCGACGGATCGGGAGGTCGCGGCCGTGAGTGAGCGGTACGTGCACGTGCGGCGTGCCGCCGCATTTCGCCACCGCTAGACTGCGACGATGACTTGGCTCTGGATCGCTCTCGCGATCGTCGTGCTCGGCTGGTTCGGCGCTCGCGCGCTGCTCACGCGTCTCGGCGGCGCGTCGCGACGCTCGCCGCACGAGATGCGCACGGGCCTCTCGCCGGCTGCGCGCGCGCTCGTCGACCGCGCATTCGAGGATCTCGATCCGGCGCGTCTCCTCGACTACCACGTCCACGTCGCGGGCAACGGCTCGGGCGGCACGG
>JANLUN010000636.1:0-7904 GCA_031363505.1 Planctomycetota bacterium
CTCGACTCGACCACGCCTCGATGCGTCTCGCCCAGGAAGGGCTCCGTTCGAATCCCCGCGCTGTAGGAAACGCTCGCGCCCGAGATCGGCGCGCCGGACACTTCGACGACGCGCCCGCGCACTCGCTGCGCGGGTTCGAGCTCGAAGTCGTGCCGCTTCGTGACGCCGCTCTCCGCGAAGTCGACGTAGGTGAACGACGGAGCGTATCCATCGGCGGACGATCCGACGCTGTGCGTGAATGTCCCCGCCGAGAACGCGGCCAGGCGGTAGCGACCGCTCGAATCCGCGACGATCCCGTTCTTGCCATCGACGGCGACGCTCGCGGTTGGAATCGGAAGTCGAGTCTTGCGATCGAGGACGACACCTTCGAGTGCGCTCGGAACGGCGAGCGCGAGCTCGCAGCTCGTAGAACCTGCGCCGGACGACTCGATGCGCGTGTCGCTCGGAACGAAGCCGAGCATCCTGGCTTCGATGCGAATCGGCCCCGGGGGAACGCGGAGCAAGACCGCTTCGCCCTGCGCATTCGAACTCGCCGTGCCCCACCAATAACTGTTCGGCTGACCTGCCGCAGTAGCCCACGCTTCAACGAACGCGCCTGCGATCGGCGTGTCCGTCGATCCGCGCGCGCTCGTCTGACGCGATACCACGCGGACGTTCACGCGCGTTCCTTCCGTGAGCACGATCTCGATCACCTGTCCTGCGAAACATGGAGAGATGGCGCGAGGCGCGAAGCCTTGGATCTCCGCAACGACCGCACACGGCGTCGCCGATGGAACGTGCAACGAGAAGACGCCGTCTGCGCTCGATTCCGCTCGAGCAGGCTCGTTCGTTCGCCGAAAGCGGTCGAGCAGCCCGGGCTCTTCGACGTCGGTGGGGATCGCCGCGAGTACGACGTTCGCGAGCGGTCTCCCCTGCGTGTCGAGCACGCGTCCGACGATGCAGCAATCTTGCGCACCGAGAGGCGTGAGTGCTTCCACGCCGCCGGCCAGCTCGTCGACTGAAGGCGGATTGGTGACGATCGCCTCGCGCGCAACGTCGTCTCCGGTCGCATCGATGCGCGAGAGATCGAGGGGCGGAGAGACGAGGTTGCCGTGCCGGTCGTACCCGTTGCCGAACTGATCCTGGTAAAAGTCCGGCGACAGCGAACTGCCAGTGAACTTCCACGCTGCGACGCCGACGCACAGTGCGAGCACGGCGGCGAGACCGAACTTGGTCGTTGTACTCATGATCCAGACTCCTGTCGTGGCGGAGCTCAGCGTTGCGGTCGACGTCGCGAGCGCTGTGACTTCGCGCGGCACGAGCGCCGCGAGCGCGACGCACCATGACTCGCGGCGACCGCCGAAGCGTCCGTCGAGATCGACGCGGAGGAGCTCGATCGCGCGCTTCAGACGCCAACGAACGGTACCGGCGGGGACGTGCTGCGCCGCGGAGATCTCGCTCGCGTTCAGGCCACGGAAGTAGCGCAGCACGACGGTCGTGCGCAGCGGCTCGTCGAGCTTCAACACGGCGTCGGCGAGCATGCGCTGCGCTTCGACCTCAGCCGCGATCTTGTCCGGCGAGATGGTTTCGCCGTCAGGGCGCTCGACTGTTTCGCGCTCGCCGCGCCGCACCTCGCCGCGCCGCCGATTGCTCGCCAAGTTCTGCACGACGCGCGCGAGCCACGGTCGGAGCGGACGGCCCTGATCCGGCGGGTGTCGCAACGCCGCAACCCACGTGTCTTGGACGAGATCGTCAGCCGTCGCCGAATCCGCGACGAGGCTCCGCGCCAAGGCGCGCAGCCATCCGGCGTGCGCCAAGAGCTCTTCAGTACGGATCGGAATCGGATCGGCGGCCATGACTCGTGCATGGAACACCGCGCGCGAGCACAGTGTTGGTGGGAATCCGAATTGTGCCGAACTATTCCTGTTTCGCGGCGAGGACGACCCAAGCGAGGTCCTCCGCGATCTCGCCCATCGGTCTGTTGAGCGTTCGGCCGTCGCTCGTGTTGACCTGGACTGCGATGCACAAGCCGTGGTCGACGTAGTACCGCATCTCGGTCAGGTAGCCGGGAAAGAAACCCCGGTGGCCCCACACGGGACCGAGTTCGCTGTCCTGGACGATCACGCCCAATCCGTACTTCACGCCGCGGCCCAGCATCGGCGCGTCGACGCCGTCGAGCACTTGCGGCAGGAGCGCCACGTCGAACGCACGCCCTGTGTACAGCGCATGTCCCCAGCGCGCGAGATCCTCGGCCGTCGATGCGTAGCCGCCGCCGGCCCATTCGAACTGCGGGTTGATGACCATGCGCTCATCCTCGAGCATCGCGTCGGTCCCGCCGAACGCGTTGTCGGCGCCGGCGTAGCCCTGCGAGAGTCCGGGGATCACGCGACTGTCGGACGGACGCGTGTGTTCGAGCCGCAGCGGCTTCAGGAGGCGCCGTGCGATCTCGTCGTTGAGCTTCGACGCCGTGATGCGCTCGATGATCATGCCGAGAACGATGTAGTTCGTGTCGGAGTAGTCCCAACCCTCACCAGCCGCGAACGGCGCCTTCTCGTCGAGCAAGTAGGCGACAAGCTCCTCCGGTCGCCACACTTTGTCGGGATCGCGCGTCAGATCCGCGGTGAACGCTTCCTTGAACTCGTAGCGCACGAGACCGCTCGTGTGGTTCATCAGCATGCGCACCGTGATGTCCGCGCCGTTCGGCAAGCGCGCGAACCAAGGCTCACCGCTCAAGTGCTTCGAGATCTTGTCGTCGAGGACGAGCTTCCCTTCGTGCACGAGCTGCAGCGCGACGGCCGCGACGTACGTCTTGCCGACGCTGCCTTGCAGCATCAAGTCGCGCGTCTGCATCGCGCGTCCAGTGGTCCGGTCGGAAATGCCGGTCGCGATCGCGAACGATCGGCCGTCGGCGAGCGCGAAGCCCGCCGTCGCGCCTGGAAACGTTCCGTGGGCATGGATCTCATCGAGCCTGGCTTGCAGCGCGGCGCGCAGATCCGATGCGACGGGGCCGCTCGTGTAGGCCGACGGCGCGTCGTGGGCCGCAGCGGGCCCAGCGGGCGCGGACCCGATCAGCGAGCACGCCGGAATCAACGCGCCCAGCGTGACGAGAGGCAGCAGCAGCACAGTGAGACGGAGCGGAGCGAGATCAACGCGCGACGAATTCATGAGCCGAACCTGTTTGCGTTCCGGAGAGTTCGAGTGGCACGTCCACAGCCTACACAGGAGTGCGCGTCCACGCGGTTCGTGTTTAGCAAGGGTGCAACGCGGAGCTGCCGCCTACCGCCTTGCACTTTTGCAAGCGGAAGCGTCGCGGACTACCGTGTGGATCGAAACATGGCCACGCCGCAAGACGATTCCGAGCAGCTGAATCTCTTGTCGGTATTTCATTACGTCGTGGCGGGACTCGCGGCGCTCTTCTCGCTGTTCCCGGTGTTTCATCTCGCCATGGGCATTGGTCTCGTGTCTGGAGCGTTCGATAACGCCCGACACGAAGCCGCTGTCGCACAATCGGTCGTGGGCTGGCTCTTGGTCGTCTTCGCGCTCTTGTTCATCGTGTGCGGGCTTTGCTTCGCGGTGTGTCTCGCCTTCGCGGGCAAGTTTCTCCACGAGAGACGGCGCTACCGGTACTGTCTTGTCGTCGCCGCCATCGCGTGCGTGTTCATGCCGTTCGGTACCGTGCTCGGCGTGTTCACGATCCTCGTGCTCATGCGACCGTCGGTGAAAGCGGCGTTCGGAGCTGCGTCGTAGGGCCGACTGCGTGTGCGCGGCCCCGGCTCGAGTTCTCCACGGAGCGCGACGCGGATCGCACTCATCGTTGCTGTGAAGCTCACACCGGTTGGAACCCTCGTCGGGAAGACGGAGTGACCTCCGCTCGTCTGGGCAGATCCTGAACGTTGGCGCGTTTCGAGAGAACGACCGGAGTGCAGCGCAACTATCTGCGGCGTGGAATCGGCGCCAGCGTTTGTCTCGCTCCGGGAATCCTGCTCCTGAGTTCACTCGTCTGCGCTGCGACGTCCGACGCCTCGACGCATCTGCGCGCGGTCGGCGTGATCACCATCGGGTTGCTCATCGGTGGCTTCAACGCCTATCTCTCGTTCGTTCGTCCGCGGCGCTTCCACCGGAAGCACCGCTCGACGGATGGGTACCGACACGTTTCGGGAGCTCCACTGGTGGGGACGATCTTCGTCGTCGTGGGCGCGGTGGCGGGTTTCGGCGACTGGGTGACGGCATGCCTTGGGCTATTCGCATTTGCGATCGATGCGGGCGGCACGTTGTGGTTCTTGATCGCGACGTGGCGCGACGCGTCGCTTTGGGACGCCTGAACTGCGCGGCTCGAGCGCGGTTCTGGGCGTCGAGCACGAGTTCGTGCGGCGCAGGGCCGTTAGAATCCGCCGCTCATGCTCGAGCTTCTCACGAACGCCGACGTCTTTGCGCCGCACTCGCTCGGCCGACGGAACGTCTTGATCGCGGGCGGCAAGATCGCTTGGATCGGAGCGGAGCGGCTCGAGCTCCCCTCGAGCTTGCGTGTTCGCGAACGAGATCTGCGCGGCAAGAAGCTCGCACCCGGTTTCATCGACGCGCACGCGCACATCACCGGCGGCGGCGGCGAGTCGGGCGCGAAGAGCAAGGTGCCGGCGGTCTTGCTCAGCCGCTTCACCACGGCAGGCGTCACGAGCGTCGTCGGTCTCCTCGGCACGGACGACACGACGCGCTCGACCGCAGAGCTTCTCGCGCGAGCGCGCGCTCTCGGAGAAGAAGGCCTCAACGCGTGGTGTTGGACCGGCGGATACCACGTTCCGCCGACGACGCTCACCGGCAGCGTCCGCGGCGACATCGCGCACGTCGACCGCATCATCGGCGTCGGGGAAGTGGCGATCAGCGACCACCGCTCGAGCCAACCGACGTTCGACGAGATCCTTCGCCTGGCAGGCGACGCGCACGTCGCCGGCATGATGACGGGGAAGGCTGGCGTGCTTCACCTGCATCTCGGTGACGGAGCGCGCGGGCTCGAGCTCGTGCGCCGCTCCCTCGACGAGAGCGAGATTCCGCCGCGTGTCTTCCACCCGACGCACGTCAACCGCAAGCGCAAGCTGTTCGACGAAGCGCTCGAGCTGGCGCGACGCGGCTGCACGATCGACGTGACCGCGTTTCCCGTGGACGAGGGCGACGACGCCTGGTCCGCCGAGGACGCCGTCGAGCGCTATCTCGATGCCGGCTTGCCGCGCGATCGATTGACGGTCAGCTCCGACGCCGGAGGTTGCCTGCCGACGTTCGACGACGACGGCCGGATCACGCGTATGGGCGTGGGCGATTCGCGCGCGCTTCCGGAAATGATCGCTGTGCTCACGAAGCGCGGTCGCAAGCTCGAAGACGTCTTACCGGCGCTCACGTCGAACGTGTCGAGCTTGCTTCGTCTACCGGGCAAAGGACGAATCGAGGTCGGAGCGGACGCCGATCTCGTCGTGCTCGACGCCGCCGCGCGGGTTCGCGACGTCATGATCGGCGGCGTGTGGCACGTGATCGACGGTGAGGCGCGCGTGGTGGGTACGTTCGAGACGTAGTGTCCGTCGGGACCGAGTGTCCGCGCCACGTCTTCTGCGCTCCGCAGCGCTCGGAGCGCTTGACGAATCCCGGGGCGTGCCCGATCCTGGAGGGCTCGCGACGTGGACGCATATAGATAAGGAAGGAAACAGCCGAACTTGAGCCGCGGTTACATCGTTCCCATCGGGGGTGCTGAAGACAAAGTCCGGGACCCCGCCATCCTGCGCAAGTTCGTCAAGCTCTGCGGCGGCAAGCGCGCGCGCATCGCGATCTTGCCGACGGCGTCATCGGACCGCGACACCGGACGCCGCTACGAAGAGACGTTCGAGGAGATCGGAGTGCGCGACGCGAGCAGCTTGCCGTTCGACGCGCGCTCCGACGCCGAGCGTTCGGACTGGATCAAGAAACTCGAGGACGCCGACGGAGTGTTCCTGACCGGCGGCAATCAGTTGCGTCTGTCGACGCACCTCGGCGGAACGCGCGTCGCGCACATCCTGCGGCACCGCAATTCCGAAGGCGTGCACATCGCAGGCACCTCCGCCGGCGCCGCTTTTCTTTCGGAGCACATGATCGCGTTCGGCGATGAAGGCTCGACGCCGCGCGCGGACATGGTGACGCTCGCGCCAGGGCTCGGGCTCACCAACCGGGTCATCGTCGACCAGCATTTTCGTCAACGCGACCGGCTTGGCCGCCTGCTGACCGCCGTTGCGTACAACCCGTTCGTGTGCGGCCTCGGCCTCGACGAGGACACGGCGGCGTTCATCGCGCCCGACGACACGCTCGAAGTGGCGGGAGCCGGCGCGATCACGATCGTCGATCCGACGGACTTGGTGCACGACGGCATGGACACCGCGAAGAAGCACGACCCTGTGTGCTTGATCAACATTCGCCTGCACATCCTCGTGCAAGGTGGGCGCTACGACCTCGAGAGTCGTGTCGCGCGCGCGGGTGAGCCGTCGATGGAAAGGCGCTGACCGTGCAGATCCAAGCCACGTCCGTCTACATCGGGCCGAATCTCTACGCGCACTTCCCAGTGATCCGGCTGACGCTGGACCTCGACGTGCTCGAGGGGTGGCCGACGGCGCGCCTTGGTACGTCGTTCACCGACGCTTTGCTCGAGTGCTTGCCCGGACTGCGCGAGCACGGTTGCTCGTACGGCGAGCCGGGCGGATTCGTGCGGCGCTTGCACGAGGGGGAAGGCACGTGGCTCGGACATGTGCTCGAACACGTCGCGATCGAGCTGCAGAACGTCGCCGGTGCGCACGTCACGTTCGGCAAGACGCGCGGGGCTGGGCCGAAAGGCGTCTACCACGTCGTCTTCCAGTACGAGCAGGCAGAGGTTGGACAGGAAGCGGCGCGAATCGCGCTGACGTTGCTCCATCACCTGCTTCCGACGGAGTTGCGGCCCGCCGGGTCTGTCGCGGCCGACTTCGACTTCGCGCGCGAACGCGACGGCTTCATCCGTTACGCGCAGCGCCGCGCGCTGGGCCCGAGCACGGCATCGCTCGTCGCAGCCGCCGAGAAGCGCGACATCCCGTGGCTACGGCTCAACAAGTACAGCTTAGTGCAGTTCGGACACGGCAAGTTCCAGCGGCGCATCCAAGCGACCGTGACGAGCGAGACGCGCAACATCGCGGTCGAGATCGCGTCCGACAAGGAAGAGACGAACCGCATCCTCTCCGACTTGGGCCTGCCGGTGCCTAAGCAGATGCTCGTGTACAGCGACGAGGAAGCGGTCGCTGCTGCGGAGAAACTGCGCTATCCCGTCGTCGTCAAGCCGCTGGATGCGAACCACGGCCGCGGCGTCGCGATCCATCTCACGACCGCCGATCAGGTGCGCGACGCGTTCAAGCAGGCGCGCGAGCACAGCCGCGGCGTGCTCGTCGAGCAGTTCATCGTCGGCTTCGATCATCGCATGCTCGTCGTGAACGGCGAACTGATCGCCGTGGCGAAGCGCATGCCCGGCCACGTCGTCGGCGACGGAGTACACACGGTCACGGAGCTTGTCGACATCACGAACAGTGATCCGCGGCGCGGCGTCGGCCACGAGAAGGTGCTCACGCGCCTGGAGTTCGATCACCAAGCAGACCGGCTGCTCAAACAGAATGGCTTCGCGCGTGATTCGGTACCGCCGAAAGGCACGGCGGTGTTCCTGCGTTCCACGGGCAACCTGTCGACCGGCGGAACGTCGATCGACGTCACCGACGTCGTACATCCCGACAACCGCGAGATGGCGGTGCGCGCGACGAAGGCCGTTGGCCTCGACGTGTGCGGCGTCGACTTCCTGACGAGCGACATCTCCGAATCGTACAAGCTCACGCGCGGCGGCATCTGCGAAGTGAACGCCGCGCCGGGCTTTCGCATGCACGTCGCGCCGAGCGAGG
>JANLUN010000068.1:0-1809 GCA_031363505.1 Planctomycetota bacterium
CGGGAGGAGTTCTCCGATGCGTTTCGCGCCTCGTCACTGCCCGCATTCTGACTGTTCGTCCTCATCCGAGCAGGGCTTCCGCTGGCGCCGCAAGGGCTCCTTCCAGCGGCGCTGCGACGGCCGCCGCGTGCAGCGTTTCCTATGTCTCAGCTGCCGACGCTTTTTCTCGACGCAGTCGTTTCGCCTCGACTATCGCCTGCGTAAGCCCGCACTCAGTCGCGTCGTTTTCCGCGACTTCGTGTCCAAGGTCACGCAGCGCCAGAGCGCGCGCACGCTCCGCTGCTCCAGGCGCACGATTGCTCACCGCTTGTTGCTGCTCGGTGAGCATTGCCAGCGGTTTCACCAACAACAGCTCGACGGGGCCGCTTCGCGAGGCGGCATCGCCGGCGTCTTTCAGCTCGATGAGCTCGAGACATTCGAACACAGCCGCCGGTTGTGTCCCGTCAGCGTCCCCGTGCTGGTCGAACAGCGCACCTTCTTCGTCGTCGACGTGGAAACCGCCGCGCTACCCGCGCGCGGGAAGCTCAAGCCGGCCGACGTCGAGCGCAAGCGAAAGCGCGAAGTCGTGGAGGGAGTGCGGCGAAGCGAATCGACCCTGGCCGTCCGGCGCAGTTTTCAGCGTTTGGCGGTTTGGCACTCACGTGATCGCCTCGTGCGCGTCGTGACCGATCGCAAGACGAGCTATCCAACCGCGCTCGAGCGAGCCTTTGGTGCCGGAGTTGCGCACCAGCGGGCCTCGTCGAAGACTCGCCGCGATCGCAAGAACCCGCTGTTTGCGATCAATCACACGCTGGCGATGCTGCGCGATGGGATGTCGCGTCTGGTGCGGCGCAATTGGGCGGCGTCGAAGAAGCGTGCGCGCCTCGCACGGCACCTGTGGATCTGGGTCGCGTACCGAAACTACGTGCGCGGCATCACGAACAAGGCGCCGCGCATCACGCCGGCGCAGGCGCTGGGCGTGATCGACAGACAGCTCAAACGAGAGGAGTTGCTCGCCTGGAGAGTCGTCCCATCCGGACGCTGACGGGCGCAGCCACGTGGGCCAGTTTCAGAAAAAGCAGGACGGCCGCGCCACTGCGCAGCCGTCCGTTTTCTCGAATCGAGCTGTAGCGGCTCTCAGTACCCGCTGTCGCGTCCGCGCCCGCGGCCGCCGCCGCCGCCGCCGCGGTCACCACGGTCGCCGCGATCTCCACGATCGCCGCCGCCGTAGCCGCCACCACCTCCACCGCCGCCTCGGCCATAGCCGCCACCGCCGCCTCCACCACCACCGCCGCCCGGTCCGCGCGGCGTGCGTTCACGCGCTTCGTTGACGGTGAGCGCGCGGCCGTCGATTTCCTTCTCGTTGAGACCCGCGATCGCGGCTTGCGTCGCTTGCGCCGACTCCATTTCAACGAACCCGAATCCGCGCGAGCGGCCGGTGACGCGATCCATGATCACTTCGGACGAGCGCACGGCGCCGAACGGCCCGAAGAGTTTCTCGATGTCTTGGGACGTGTATGCGAAGGGCAGATTGCCCACATAAACCTTGTTGGCCATCAGACAGATCCTTGGGACGAATGAATTGACGACTGCTCGATCTCGATTGGGAGGGAGCGGTTCAGATGAGTCCGCAATGCGTTCCCGCACGTCTCGCCTGTGACAGGTGAGCGCGACGCGGTGCTGAGGAAGACTGGGAGCGCATGCGCAGACGGAAGCTACAGACCGCGTCGTCCGGCCGAGCATCGATCGCACGCGCTCGGACAGGACGGCGTGACTTTACGGGCATCCCCGCGGACCTGTCAAAGGAGGAGGGCATCGACCAGCGCTCGG
>JANLUN010000671.1:0-1666 GCA_031363505.1 Planctomycetota bacterium
CCGACAGATAGCGCGCGGCCGCTCGTCCTTCGGGCGTATCGAGCTGCGTCGCGTAGAACGCTTGCGCGCGCTCGAGCAGCGCCAGCGACTCACGGAACTCGACGTCGCGCGCGTCGTCTCCGGCGCCGCGCTGTCGCGCCGCCTTCGGAAGCTCGACACCGGTGCGCGCCGCGAGGATCTCGAGCGCGTCGAGGAAGCTCAGGTTGTCCGCGCGCTCGATGAAGCTGATCTGGTCGCCGCCGCTCGCACACGATCCGAAGCAGTGCCACGTACCACGGCGCGGATCCACCTTGAACGACGGCGTCTTCTCGTCGTGGAACGGACAACACGCGACCCACAGCGCGCCGGCCTTCTTCAGGCTGCTGACCCGCTCGCGCACCACGTCCTCGATCGGGGCGCGCAGCTTGATCGCTTCGATGGCTCTTCGAAACTCGTCGTTGTGCACGGGGACCGCTGGAAGGGGAAACGAAACGAACCTGGACAGGCCCCCCCAACGGCGGGACTCTGCGTCGAACTAGGGGATGGCCTGGGAGAGCCGGGAAGACCTTGCGCGGAAAAGAATCCCGTGTCCCAAGCCTACTCCAAGGGCCGTCCAGGGGCCGGGTGCGGAAAAGATTCCGCTCCTTATGGGCAGTCGGGGGACAGTCGGGTGGACGGTCGGGCGGCTGACACGAGCCACCATTTTAGCCTACCGGGCGCGCCCTCCACAGGCGAGCAGCAAGATCAACTTCGATGTTGGCTCGCGAGAGCGCGCAGCGTCGCGAGGTCCAAGTTCTCAGCGCGCTCCCTAGGATCGATCTCCAGCCGCTCCAAGGCCGCGAGTGCGCGCGCGCGGTCCCCCCAATGCTCGCCGAGGACGCGGGCAAGCCCTTGGCGCCGGTGCTGGAAGAGGTGCGCGACGAGCCGATCCAGCGCCCCCCGTTCCGCCCGGGGAAGTCGCTCGGGAAGGAGCTCCAGCCGGACGACCGCGCTCTCCACCGATGGACGCGGCCAAAAAAGCGCGGCTCCGACCGATCGGCCGAGCTCGGCCCGGTAGTGACCCTGGAGCTTGATCGTGAGCGGCCCCCAGTCCGCGGAGCCCGGGGACGCGGCGATGCGCTCGGCCACCTCGCGCTGAACGAGGACCGTGATGCTCGCCGGCGGTTCCGGCAGATCGCACAGGCACGCAAGGAAGGGGGCCGACACGCTGTACGGCAGATTGCTCACGACGTGCCAGGGCGCCGTCGGGAGGACGCCCAGCACATCGGGATTGAGGGCGTGCTTGCCCGCGAGGACATCGCCCTCTACCCAGCGCACTCCCGCGCTCTCCGGGACGAGCGCTCGCGCGATCTCGAGCAGTCGCGCGTCGAGTTCGACGCACGTGAGCTCGACCCCCGCTCGCACGAGATGAAGGGTCAGGAATCCGCACCCAGGTCCGACCTCGAGGACGCGATCGCCGGGCGCGACACGCGCGTCGCGCACGATCGCGCGCACCATATTCTCGTCGAGGAGGAAGTTCTGGCCGAGCTTCTTCGAAGGCCGAAACCCCGCGCGCTCGAGCGCATCGCGGAACGTACTCCAGGCCGGTCGACCGTCCGCCGACGTCACTGCCGCGCACCGTCGAGGAGCCAAGTCAGCGCACGCGGCGCCGACGGTCTCGCCGCGAGCTCCTCGAGCAGCGGCACGG
>JANLUN010000710.1:0-6692 GCA_031363505.1 Planctomycetota bacterium
GCACCAACAGTTGGCACAATCGGTATCGCGGTATCCTGATCCGCTGGGAACGCCTCGCCGCCAACTACCTCGCGATGCTTCACCTCGCTTCCGGCCTCATCGCGCACCAACAGGCTCACGGGTTTTAGGACGTGCTCTTAGCGTAGACACCTGATCCGTGGGAGCAAGCGCAAACACTGCGTCGTCCCACAGTTGCGACTCGGCTGGATTGATCCGAGTGCGCGTGTCGTGGGCGAACGCCGTGGCGGGTGTGCAGCAGCGAGGCGGACGAGGCGGGAGGTGGATTGGCCGGTCTTCTTCGAACTGGCAGTGGTCGTGCACTGCGGAGTCGAGACTGGAAGTGATCGCATCCGGCGTTGTCCGAGGCGCGGGCCGCGAACGGGGCGCTTCGATGACGACTTCGACCGGGCACGCACTGCGCGAGCGAGTCGGTCGGTGCGCGACCTGTTTCGTCGCAGTCGTCTCGCTGCACCCAGCAACAGTTTCTTCACCTTCGCCGACGGCGCTCGGCATTCTGCAAGCAGTGCCGGCGAGGGTGAAGAAAAGTGTCTGACGCCGTATTTCACCGACGCCGTATCGCCTAGTCGACGAGAGCTTCTTTCTCGCTCATTCGTTCGATCTTCGCGCCGAGCGCCTGCAGCCGTTCTTCGATCCGTTCGTAGCCGCGGTCGATGTGGTACACGCGGTGGATCTCGGTCTCGCCCTCGGCGACGAGCCCGGCGAGGACCAGCGCCGCCGACGCGCGCAGATCGGACGCCATGACCTGCGCACCGGAGAGACGCGCGGTCCCTTGCACGATCGCGGCCGTGCTCTGCCGGCGCACGTTCGCACCGAGGCGCGTGAGCTCGGCGATGTGCATGTAGCGGTCGGGGTAGATGCACTCGGTGATCACGCTGATCCCGTCCGCGAGCGTCATCAACGCCATCCACTGCGCTTGGAGGTCGGTCGGGAATCCGGGGTACGGGTGCGTCGTGACGTCGGTCGACCGCGGCCTCCGCGCGGGATCGCGCGGGTGGTACGGCTGCGTCTCGATCCAATCGGGCCCCGCGTCGAACGGCACGCGTGCTTCCCACAGTCGATCGAGCAGCGCCGAGAGATGGTCGGGCCGGCAACGTTCTACGCGCACGCGGCCGCCGACCATCGCGCCGGCGATCACGTACGTCCCGGCTTCGATGCGGTCGGGGATCACGGACCAGGTTGCACCGCCGAGCTCCGTCACGCCCTCGATCTCGAGGCGCGGCGAGCCCAGGCCCTTGATCTTCGCGCCCATCGCGTTGAGGCAGTGGCCGAGGTCCTCGACCTCGGGCTCGCACGCGGCGCCCTGGATGACGGTGCGACCTTTCGCGAGCGTCGCAGCCATCATCACGTTCGCGGTTCCGAGCACGGACGAGCCGAACGCGGAGCCGAGGAACATCTCAGCACCGCGCAGCCCACGCGGGGCTTCGGCGATCACGTAGCCGTGCTCGATGCGGACGCGCGCGCCGAGCGCCTCCATCCCTTTCAAGTGCACGTCGATCGGCCGCACGCCGAAGACGCAGCCGCCGGGAAGGCTCACCTCAGCGCGTCCGGTCCGGGCGAGCAGCGGCCCGAGCACGGTGACCGAGCCGCGCATCTTGCGCACGTTGTCCCACGCCGCGCGGTTCTGCGGCTTCGTCGCGCCGCGCAGCTCGACCGAGCCGTCGGCGTTGCGCTCGGCCTCGCAGTCGAGATCTCGCAACACCGACATCATGGTGTCGACGTCCGCGAGGTGCGGCGCGTTGGTGATCTTGAGCCGCTCGCTGGTCAAGAGCGCCGCAGCCATCACCGGCAGCACCGCGTTCTTCGACCCCGACGTCTGAACCGTCCCCTCGAGCGGATGGCCGCCCGCGATCACGAACTTCTCCAAGTGTCTCCCCTCTCGACCCGGTGTGAATCAGCGTGAATTCGCGTGAACCGGCGCCTAACGAGGCGCCGCAGGCAGCATCCGTCCCAGCGCACGGCCGCCCAATACGTGCAAGTGAAGGTGTGGGACTTCTTGTCCCGCGTGCTCGCCCGAGTTCGCGATCAATCGCCAACCGTCGGCGAGCTTCTGCCCGCGCGCGACCTCCGACGCGGCGAACAAGAGACGGCCGGCGAGCTTCTCGTCCGTCAACTCCGACAACGACTCGACATGGACGCGCGGAATCACCAAGACGTGGCAGGGCGCCTGCGGCCGGATGTCGCGGATCGCGAACACGAGGTCGTCCTCGTAGAGCTTCGTCGACGGCACGGTGCCCGCGGCGATCTTGCAGAAGATGCAGTCCATGGACGTTTCGATCTCCGGTTAGCAGTCCGCGTCGAGCGATGGAAGATGCCGCTCGCGCGCGGACGGCAAGCCCTGCGGCGGGAAGGAGTTGTGGGAAGCTCCGGAGAGAGTGCGCGCTGTCGTCGCGAACGCTCGTTCGCGTGCCGTCCGCGACGTTCGCGTCCTTCGCCTCTGCCGTGCGCCGGCCCCGTGCGCCGGTGCCGCACGACGCGCGAGCGCAGCGACGGCGATTTGACGCCGGAAGGGGCGCGGGCCTACACTCGCGCACTTCTCGCGCCTCACCCACACTCCTTTTGGAGCCGCGACGCCGCCGCTCGTCGCCTGCTCGGACACCGCTCCCGATGACCTCCGAATCGACCCACACGCACGACTCGCCCGCCGGGGGAGTCGCGACCGCCGATTCCCCGACCTTCGACATCAAGACGAGCTCGATCCCGAGCTTCGCCGCGCTGCAAGCCGCGCGCGCCGAGGTCTTCGGGAGCCGACGACACGTCGAGAGCTTCAAGAACAAGGTCGCCGGCCTGGGCGACCAAGCGGACGAGGGCCGCCGCAAAGGCCTCGCGCTGTGGATGCTCGGTGACTACGCGCGCGCCGCGGAAGTCCTGGCGAAGTATCCGGACGACAACGTCGCGTCGTTCACGCGCGCGAAGGCCTTGATGTCGCAGGGCAAGCCGAGCGAGGCGCAACCGATCTTCGAGCGCCTGTCGAAGGCCTACCCCGACGAGCCGCGCCCGCGCAGCGGGTTCCTCGAAGCGCGACTCGAAGCCGACATCGCGCAAGGCGACGAAGCGCGCGCGGTCGAACGGCTGCACGAAGGCATGAAGGCGAGCGCCGCGTCGTTCGCGTCGAGCGCCGAGGGACATTACCTCACCGGCCGCTCGCTCGAACTCCAACGTGAGTACGAGAAGGCACTCGAGCAGTACGAGACGGCGCGCTCACTCGATCCGGCGCACCGCGCGAACTTGTTCCATCTGGCGTACCTCGCCGAACGCCAGGGGGACGACGACATCGCGCTCGACGCGTACCAGTCTTTGAGCCGGATGCTCCCGATCGATCGCAACGTGCTCATCAACCTCGGCATGCTGTACGAGGACAAGGGTCGCGACGACGACGCGGCGGCTTGCTTCGACACGGCCGCGAAGAACGAGCCGCAGAACGCGCGTCTGCGCCGCTATCTCACCGACGCGGTGTCGGCGCTGAACATGTACTACGACGAGGATTTGGAGCGGAAGGAAGACCGCTTGAACCAGATCCTGCGCATCCCGATCACCGACTTCGAGCTGTCGGTGCGCGCGCGCAACTGCCTCAATAAGATGAACATCCTGACGCTCGGCGACCTCGTGCGTCAGACCGAGGCGGAGCTGCTCTCGTACAAGAACTTCGGCGAGACGTCGCTGACCGAGATCAAGGAGATCCTCGGCAGCAAGGGACTGCGCCTGGGCATGGCGCGCGAAGAAGCCGTCGCCAGCATCGAGTCGGCGCGCCGCCGCTACGCGACCGGCGAGAACGCCGAGATGCTGAACCGGCCGCTGACAGAGCTCGAGCTCTCGATCCGCGCGCGCCGCGCGGTGGAATCGATGGGTTGCCTGACGATCGGCGACATCCTCCAGCACTCGGAAGAGGAGCTCCTGTCGATGCCGAACTTCGGTGCGACGTCGCTGCAGGAGCTGCGTCAGAAGCTCGCCGAGGTCAACCTCAAGCTGCGCACGAAGCCCTGAGGCGCCGCGCGCGCGCCGCACCGTGTACGAATACCTCGAGGGACAGGTGGTCGAGCGCTCCGCGGCTCGACTGGTCCTCGCGGTCGGCGGCGTGGGCTACGAGCTCTCGGTTCCGATCGGCAGCTCGTTCGGAGCGTCGAGCGCGACCACTCGCGTGTGGACGCACCTCGTGGTTCGCGAGGACGCGCACTTCTTGTGCGGCTTCCCCGACCGCGAGACGCGCGAACTCTTCCGACTGCTGATCTCGGTGCGCGGCGTCGGACCGACGATGGGCCTCGCGATCCTGTCCGGCTTGCCGCGGGAGCCGCTGATCACCGCGGTCGCGGAAGGGGACGCCGCGACGCTCACGCGCATCCGCGGCGTCGGGAAGAAGACCGCCGAGCAGATCCTGCTCGACATGCGCGACAAGGCGCAGAAGCTGCAGGCGCAGATCGTCTCGGGCGCTCGCGGCGCAGCCGCGCCGACGACGGAGGTCGACGACGCGATCCAAGCGTTGGTGTCGATCGGTTACTCCGAGAAGGAAGCCCGCAAGAGCGTCGAGCGCGCGGCACAGAAGGTCGACGTGCGCGATCTCGAGCTCCTCGTGCGCGCGGCGCTCGGATCCTGACGCTAGGCTGTGCCGCCCGCGCGCGGCGCGCTTGTGGCGCCGCGCCGCTTCTCGATCCAGGTCCCCCCCACGATCCCGACATCGGCATTGAAATCGGCAGAGCTCCCGTGACGTCCCACCGTTCTCCGACGCAGAGGCGCATCGTGATCTGCGACGAGCTCGCGCCCGCGGCCGTCGAGATCTTCCGTTCCAAAGGCTTCGAGCCCGAAGTCCATATCGGCCTCTCCGAGGACGCGCTCGTGGCGCTCGCACCGGGCGTCCACGCGTTCGTCGTCCGCTCGGCGACGAAGATCACGCGGCGCGTGATCGAAGCGTCGCCCGATCTCGTGGTCGTCGGGCGCGCCGGCGTCGGCGTCGACAACGTCGACTGCGATGCGGCAACCGAACGGGGCGTCGTCGTCATGAACACGCCGACCGGCAACACGACGACGACGGCGGAGCTCGCGCTCGCGCTGCTCGTGTCGCTCGCGCGGCACGTGTCGCGCGCCGACCGCTCCGTGCGACGCGGCTCGTGGGGCAAGAGCGGCCTGATGGGCAGCGAGCTCACCGGAAAAACGCTCGGTATCGTCGGCTTCGGTCGCATCGGGCGCGTGCTCGCCGACCGCGCGCTCGGTCTCAAGATGAACGTGGTCGCGCACGACCCGTACATCACGCCGACGGCCAAGGGCGAAGGCTCGGGCGTGGCGGGCGTCGAGCTCGTCTCGCTCGACGCGCTGCTCGCGGCGTCGGACTTCGTCAGCCTGCACGTGCCGCTGCTCGATTCGACGAAGAACCTGATCTCGAAGGAGCGCATCGCGAAGATGAAGCGCGGCGCGCGTTTGATCAACGCGGCGCGCGGCGGTCTCGTCGACGAAGCCGCGGTGCTCACTGCCCTCGAGTCGGGTCAGCTGGCGGGCGCGGCGTTCGACGTGCTTCTCGAAGAACCGCCGTCGAAGGACCATCCGCTCCTGAAGCGCGAGGACGTGATCGTCACGCCGCACCTGGGCGCGTCCTCGCACGAAGCGCAGTTCAACGTCGCCGTCGACATCGCGCACCAGATCTGCGAGTTCCTGAACGAAGGCGTCGCGCACAACGCGGTCAACGCGCCGGCGACGAGTGCGAAGACGCTGCGCGAACTCGGGCCGTACGTGATGCTGGCGGAGAAGCTCGGTTCGTTCCTCGCGCAAGTGCACGAGATGCCGATCGCGAAGATCGAGCTCACCGTGTCGGGCGAGATCGCGCGCGCGGATCATCGCCACGTGTCGCTCGCCGTCCTCACGAGCGTGCTGCGCCAAGGCATGGACATCGGCGTCAACTTCGTCAACGCGCCGCTGCTCGCGAAGCAACGCGGTCTCGAGCTCTTCGAGCGCGACGAAGACGAAGAGCACTTCTTCCACAGTCAGATCAAGGTGCGCACGTCGAGTCACCGCGGCGAGGAGAGTCACGTCGCCGCAGGCACCGTGTTCGGCCGGTCGCCGAAGATCGTGCGGATCGACGACATGCACCTCGACCTCGATCCGAAGGGTCCGATCCTGATGACGCGCCACGCGGACATCCCGGGCGTCGTGGGACTGCTCGGCACCGTGCTCGGCAAGCACCGCGTCAACATCCGTCGCATCGAGCTCGGACCGCCCGCGGCCGCGAGCGCAGGCGAGCTTGCGGTCGGATTCCTGTCGCTCTACGAAGAGCCGCCGGCGGCCGTGATCGCGGCCGTCGCCGCGCTCGAGCCGGTGCGTCACGTGAAGTTGATCCGTCTGTAGCGCGGAGGCACCGATCCTCGTGCCATCCCCTGCCGACGCCCCCGCCCCCGCCCCCGCCGACGCGCCGCCGCCGTACTCGACGGTGATCTTCGACTGCGATTCGACGCTGTCGGCGATCGAAGGGATCGACGAGCTCGCGGCGTTGTCGGGTCTCCGCGCGGAGAGCTCGCGACTCACGGACCGTGCGATGCGAGGCGACCTCGCGCTCGAGTCGGTCTACGGCGCGCGGCTCGAGTTGATCCAACCGACACGCGCCGCGCTCGACGCGGTGGGACGCATGTACGTCGCACGCGTTCTTCCGCACGCGCGCGAGCTCGTCCGCGCGCGGCGCGCGCTCGAGAAGC
>JANLUN010000721.1:0-6022 GCA_031363505.1 Planctomycetota bacterium
GCCGCGGACTTCGTAGCCGGGGATCTCCGGGATCTCGCCCGCGCGCGTCCGGCGCATCTGCTGCACGCGCTCCGGGGTCCAGCCGACGACGTCGATGAGCAGGTCGTCGAGCGCGCTGCCCTGCTTCAAGTCGCCGATCAAGCTCTCCGCCGACTCGCGCGGCAAGTGACCGCGGTGCACGAGGAGAGCCAGGAACTGGACGTCGTCGTGAGTGCTCATCGCCAAACAGTATCGGCCCGCCGTGCGCCGCAGAAGTGGCGCGGAATTCTAGCTCGGCACTGCCACCGCGGAATCCGATCTCGGATCAAGTCGAGCACGACCCCAGTACGAAAGAGAGCGCAGAACCTGTCCCGCGCGCGTGCGCTCGCCGTGCCCGGTTTCGCAAGTGCGACCCCCGAGCGGACGACGTCCGCCGCCGGCGATTAGGGCGACCGGCCTTCACTACCACCGTGAACCCCGTCAAGAGCCGCAGCGTCTACCGCTACTTCGAACCGGCCGATGCGTTCGTGCAGATCCTGCTCTGCGACGCCGGCGTGTTCCAACCCGACCGCGTGCCGGGGCTGAACCGCGCTTCCTACAGACGCCTCGTCGTGCAGACGTGCATGCCGCAGTTCAAGACCGATCTCGAAGCCGGACTCGAGGAGCTCCTGCCCGACGATCCGCTGCTCGCGGAAGACCTCCTTTATCAATTGTGCATCGAGGTCAACCCCGCGCTCGACATCCACACGGTGCGCCTGTCGAACGAGCCGCGGCGCGAAGCCAGCGCGGAAGCCGCGCCGGCCAAGAAGCGCGCCGAGTCCTCGAGCATCGACGACTTCCATCAACGCCTGCGCCGCCGCGCGCACGATCTCGAACGCCGTCTGGCGCGCCGCATCGTCGGTCAGGACGAAACGATCGGCCGTTTGGTCCGCGCCGTTGAGAAGGCCGCTGCCGGTCTCGCGAGCGCCGACCGGCCGCTGGGCTGCTTCCTATTCATGGGGCGGACTGGCACCGGGAAGACCGAGCTGGCGCGCGCGCTGGCGAGTGAGCTCTTCGCCGGCGCCGAGACCCGCGGACTCGTCCGCATCGACTGCAGCGAGTACGCGCTCGCGCACGAGTACTCGAAGCTGATCGGCTCGCCGCCGGGCTACGTCGGACACGAGGACGGCGGCCAGCTCACCGAATCCGTCTTCAAGAATCCCGAGTCGGTCGTGCTGTTCGACGAGATCGAGAAGGCGCATCCGCGGATGCACAACCTGCTGCTCTCGATCCTCGAGGACGGCAAGCTCACCGACAGCAAGGGGCGACACGTTTCGTTCGAGCGCACGCTCGTGCTCCTGACGTCGAACGCCGGCGCGAGCGAGATGGTCGCCGCGCGGCGCACGGTCGGGTTCGATCACGCTCCGGCGATCGGTGCGGTGCGCCTGCGCGACATCGCGATGGATGCGCTCGAGCGTCAGTTCAGCCCCGAGTTCCTCGGACGGCTCGACGAGATCCTGCTCTTCAGCGAGCTCGATCCGAAGGCCGCGCAGAGCATCGCGCAGCGCCAACTCACCGATCTCGCGGCGCGCGCGAGAACGCGCAATCTGCGCGTCGCGTTCACGCCCGCGGTCGCGCGCTGGGTCGCCGCACGCGGCTTCTCCCCGGAGTACGGAGCGCGGGAGCTGCGGCGGGTCATCCAGCGCGACCTCGAGTCGCCGCTCAGTCGCATCCTCATCGAAGGCGTCGAGACGGGCACGCTGATCCGCGTGCGCATCCAAGACGACCGGCCCGAGTTCGCGTTCGAGGAGTGATCGCGCCCCCGCACGGGCGTTTCCAAAAAGTTGGCCGTTGCGATACGCTGCGCCGAACTGCGCGCGTCCGTCATGCTGCAACGTGCCCTCTGGATCCTGATCGCGCTGCCGCTGTCGACGTTGGTCGACTCCGCGGCGGCATCGAGCCCGATGGCCGGGGCGCGCGAGGCCATCGCCGCGTCTAGCTTCGGCGGCACCGGAGACTCGGATGTCGTGGCACGCGCGTTCGACTCGGTGCTCGTCTGGCGCGATCTCGACGCGGTGCTCCTGGCGCGGCACGCCATGGCCAAGGAAGGACGCGGGGCGCTACGCCACTTGGCCGAGTCGCGCGTGCTCGAGATCGGCGCGCGTGAAAACGGCATCGAGGTCCCGGACCGGGTGCTCGAAGCCCGTTGGAAAGACCTCGATCAGCAGATCCTGGCGTCGGGCGACAAGCAGGGCATCGCCGGCTACTTGCGGCGCGGACGACTGACGCGTGAATCGTTCTTGAGCTATCTGCGGCTCGCGGTCGTCCACGAGACGCTGACGCGCCGTGCGCTCGGTCTGCGCGACGATGCCGCGGTGAGCGGTGAGCAACAGCAACTGTGGATGGACGACGCGCTGAAAGTGCGCGATTACACCGAGTTCTTGCCGCCCTGGAAGGACGGAATCGCGGTGCGCTCCGCGGAGTTCACGATCACGATCCCCGAGTTCGTGCGCTACATGCGCGAGCACTTGCCCGAAGACACGCTGCGAGACGACTGCTACCACGTGCTCCTCGAACGACGGTTGCACGCCCGCATGCCCGACCTCGCGGAGGACAAACTCGGTCAGTACGTCGCCGAGGAAATCCAACGCCGACGCGACGAGGCCGCGCTGGATCCGCGCTACGCCGGCGTTCCGTACGACAAGCTGATCGCCGCGCAAGGGATCGTGGTCGAGTCGCTCCCGCAAGATCCGTCGATCCGCATCGCTGCGCTCGCGCGCGCGTGGGTCGATCGCTCGTATTCGCCAGACGATCTGCGCCGCGTCTACACCGACGAGCGCGAGCACTTCGACGGTCTCTTCGGTGCGTCGATCGACACGTACATGCTCTTCCTGCGCGCGGCCGAGCTCACGAACGACTTCAATCCGCGCACGTTCGCGGCAGCGGATGCCGAGCTCAAGCGCTGGAAAGCGGAGATCCATTCGCTCGAAGACTTCAAGCGCCTCGCGCGCGAGAAGTCCGAGGACGCACCGACGCGGGAGACCGGCGGAAGCCTCGAGCGCGTCACCGCGCTGTCGCCGCGCGTCCCGGCCGACATCCGCGCCGAGGTGGCGCGCGCGCTGGCGATCGATTCCGGCGCGCCCGGCGTCGTCGGACCGGTGCGTACGCCCACCGGATGCATGCTACTGTGGCTCGGCGAGCGTCGACCGGGCGCGAGCTGGGACACGATGCAAAAGCACGTGCACCGCGAGCTGCGCAAGCGCTTCGTCGACGAAGTCCTCCCGCGAGCGCGCCTCTCGACGCAGTTCGAGGAAGAGTGATGGCTCTGTCCGCGAGTTCCAAGGAAGAGTGAAAGGCGACGCATGCTGATCGGCAAGGTAGTGGGCAGCGTCGTCGCGACGCTCAAAGACGAGAAGCTCGCGCAGCAGAAGCTGCTCCTCGTCCAGGTGCACGATCAACAAAATCGGCCGAAGGATCAGTACGTCGTCGCCGTCGACGCGGTCGGCGCCGGAAACGAAGAGATGGTGCTGTACGCGACTGGATCGAGCGCGCGGCAAACGTTGATGACCGAAGGTCGCCCGTGCGACGCGGTGATCATGGCCGTCGTCGACTCGTGGGATCTCGGCGGCGAGAACGTCTACGAGAAGTGGGCGTAGCGACGTGTACCTCGCACGCGTGATCGGCCGCGTCGTCACGACGCAGCGCTACGAGGGGCTCGACGGCGTTCCGCTCCAGTGGATCCAACCGCTCGACGAAGCCGGCCGCAACATGGGCGACGCGCTCGTCGCGGCGGCGGTGCTCAGCACGGGCCCGGGCGACTTGGTGCACTTCGTCGACGGTCGTGAAGGCGCGCTCGCATGTCCGACGACGTTCGTGCCCGTCGACGCCGCGATCATCGGATTCGTCGAACAAGCGGTCGCGCTCGGCCGGCGCATCGGCACGGAGCCCGCCTGATGTTCCTCGCCGACGTCATCGGCACGGTTGTGTCTCCCGTGCAGATCCCGATCTTGAACGGTGAGACGCTCCTCTTGCTGCGTCCGGTTTCGCCGGATGGACGCGCCGGCGGCAAGACGCGCATCGGGATCGATCGCGCGCAAGCCGGTGTCGGCGACCGCGTGCTCGTGCTCGACGAAGGCAGCTCCGCGCGGCAGATCATGGGCGATCCGCAAGGTGCGGTGAAAACCATCGTGATCGGCGTCGTCGACTACGTGGAGCGCGCCGGCGCGCTCGATTACGACCATCGGCAGCCCACGAACCGGAGCGACTCGCGATGAGCCTCGAAGAGCTGACGAAGAACCGCGGTTGGACCGACGAGGAGGCGCGGCTGCGCAACGCGATCTGCGAGATCGGCAAGCTCGCGTACGCGAAGGGCTTCATCGTCGGCGCGGACGGCAACATCTCCGCGCGGATGAGCGACGGGACGCTGCTGATCACGCCCGCCGGCGCGATGAAGGGCTTCTTGTCGCCCGAACACTTGGCGCACGTCGACATGCAAGGCCGCACGCTGGACAACGGACCGCGTTGCTCGACCGAAGTGGGCATCCACCTCGTCTCGTATCACGAGCGCCCGGAGATGTGCGCCGTGTTGCACTGCCATCCGCCGCACGCGGTGGCGATGACGATCGCGGGCATCGATTTACAAACGCCGATCATTCCTGAAATCATCGTGACGATCGGGGGCATTCCGACGGCGCCGTTCGGCACGCCCGGCACCGACGAGCTGCCCGAATCGATTCGCGCGATCGTGCGTTGCTCCGACACTGTCGTGATGCAGAACCACGGCTCGGTGACTCTCGGTACTAATTTGCTCGACGCTTTCAAGAAGCTCGACATGCTCGAACACACCGCGAAGATCCTGTGGCTCGCGCACTGCGTCGGCAAAGTGAACCCGCTGTCGCCTGAAGTCGTGCGCAAGTTGCTCGGCACTCGGCAAACTCTGGGTGTTAAGACCGTAAACACACTCGAGAACGATTGCGGTCGAACGCCGCGACGAAACTAGTCAGCGCAACGACTTCTGTCTTTCGACGCGTGTGTGCAACGCGTGCCGTGCGCAATTCACGCTGAAAGTGCAGCGCGCTTTCTGCGGACTGTTCGGAACCGTTTGATTTTAGAGTGCGTCGGATTCGCCGCGTTTCGCTGTTGACGAAGTAGCGCGCTGCCGTCGTCGCATTCGCCAGCTCGATGTTTCGTCACAGCGGGGCGCTGAAGAACTAGTTCGCTCTGAACCATTCTCTCATCTGGCTCTCATCAGGAGTTCACATTCATGCAACGTTGTTCAACCTACATCTTGGGAGTGTTGCTGCTTGGTTCGGCTGCGTTCGCGCAGCAGGACATGCGTTCGCGGCTTCGCCTCAAGACTCAAGTCAAGTACGCCGGTATCTATCACTACGGCCTCGGCACCTGGACTCGTCCGGGCGCGATCAACAACGAGTCCGAACTCGGCCCGGTCTTCAGCACGATCTACAACAACACGTGCTCGTCGCCCTATTTCGCAGCTTGGTATCCGGGTGAGTATTGGACGGACGAAGGTCGTCTTCCGAGCACGAGCTCACCGGACAAGATCTTCAGCGAGTCGCAAGCCTCGACGGGAGCGGGCTTCGTCGGCGCGGTGAACGAGTGTCCCGAAGGTCCGAGCTCGGCCCACGGATCCGCGGATGGTTCAGCCAACGGCTACACCATCAACGGCTTCCAGATCGGTTACTGCAGCATGTCCGCAGGTCCGACGACGAGCATCGTGATGGAACTGCGTGACACGACCACCATCGACGGTGTGCGTTGTGCAGAGAAGCGCGCGACCGCTCCGGCGCCCGTCGCGTCCTTCTCGCTGGCGAGCTTCCCCGGCAACGGCGGTGGCCCGCTGGCCTGCTGGGCGGTTTCGATCGACCTGACCGCGGTCAGCTTCTCGTTCTCGATGAGGGCGGACGGCACCGGTAGCTACACCACACCGGCGCGGAGCTCCGAGCTGGCGCACATGTTCAGCTGGACGTTCACGTTCCCGACGAACCCGATCCCGACGACGTCGGCGGCCTCGGGCTTCATCCTTTCCGGCAACCCGGCGAACCAA
>JANLUN010000783.1:0-4147 GCA_031363505.1 Planctomycetota bacterium
GTGCCATGTCGACGCGCGTCTCGATCACTTGGCGTGGGACCTCGGCGATCCGATGGGCGCGATCAAGGCCGCGACCGGCCAGAACTTGGGCTTCGGTTTCCCCGGGCTGGGCGCCGGCTTCCAGTCGTTTCACCCCATGAAGGGACCGATGACGACGCAGACGCTGCAGGACATCATCGGCAACGAGCCGTTGCACTGGCGCGGCGATCGCGACGGACTCGAGGAGTTCAACGGCGCGTTCCTGGGGTTGCAGGGTGACGACGCACTGCTCACCGTCCAGGAGATGCAGCAGTACGAAGACTTCCTCGCGACAATCACGTACCCGCCGAACCCATTCCGAAACATCGACAACTCGCTCCCGACCGATCTGCCGCTGCCAGGTCACTACACGACAGGACGCTTCGCGCCGGAAGGTCAGCCGCTCCCCAACGGCGACGCGGTCGCGGGTCACGATCTCTACCGCGCGCCGAACATGGACGCGGGTGTGCTCGCGTGCGTCACGTGTCACACGCTGCCCACGGGCATGGGAACGGATCACCGGCGTCTGGGCGGCGTGTACGTGCCGCTCCCCGTCGGCCCGAACGGCGAGCATCATCACGCGCTCGTCTCGCGCGACGGCACGTCGAACGTCAGCACGAAGATCCCGCAGCTTCGAAACGTGTACGAGAAGGTCGGCTTCAACACGACGCAGCCCGTCAATCACTTCGGCAGCGGCTTCTTGCACGACGGCAGCGTCGATTCGATCGAACGATTCATCTCGGAGCCGGTGTTCTTGGTGCAGAGCGACCAAGAGATCGCCGATCTCGTGGCGTTCATGCTCGCGTTCTCGGGTTCGGATCTTCCGTCGGGCTCGCCGACGGCGCTTCTCGAACCGCCCGGCACGTCAAGTCAGGACAGTCACGCGGCCGTCGGTCAGCAAACGACGCTCGTGTCGCTCGCGAACCCAGCGCCGCAGCAACTCCGCCTGATCTTCATCATGTTGCGTCTCGCGGACCTCGACACGGTCGGGCTCGTCGCGAAGGGCGTGCAAGCCGGCGCGTCGCGCGGATACGTCTACCTGGGCGACGGCTTGTTCCAATCGGATCGATCCGCGGAGACGAAGACCGCGGCGCAGCTCCTCGGCGGCGCTGCACCGGGCAGCGAGCTCACGCTGACCGTCGTGCCGAAAGGCAGCGAGGTCCGGATCGGCGTCGATCGCGATCGCGACGGCGTGTTTGATCGCGACGAGCTCGACTTCGGCGCTGACCCCGCCGATCCGCTGAGCATTCCCGGCGGTCCGGGCGTGGGCTTCTGCTTCGGTGACGGCACGGGTTGCGCGTGTCCGTGCGGCAACGAGAGCCCGAGCGGTGCACAGGCCGGTTGCCTCAGTTCATTCGGCGTCGGTGGCAAGCTCACCGCGAGCGGAGTGCCGAGTCTGTCGAGTGACACGCTCGTGCTCGCCGGCTCGCAGATGACGAATTCGCTGTGCGTGTACTTCCAAGGCACGCTGCGCGAGAACGACGCGATCGGCAGCCCGCTCGGCGATGGATTGCTCTGCGCCGGCGGAGCAATCGTCCGGCTCGGGACGACGAACAATTCAGGCGGCGCGTCGACGTATCCATTCGGAGCCGAGCCGCCGGTTTCGGTCCAAGGTGCCGTGCTCGTGCCGGGTACGCGCACGTACCAAGTCACCTACCGCAACAGCGCGTCGTTCTGCACGACCTCGACGTCGAACTACACGAACGGTTGGTCGGTCTTCTGGTCGCTGTGACACAGGGCGGCCGGATCTGACGCGTCGAGCGGACGGATATCGCGCCTGAATGTGCGGAAGTGAGCCGGTGACGCAGCCCGGCGACTGGGGGCTGCGCGGTCAGTAAGCGATGGGGTCGCTCAGTCGCCGAATCCGGTCGGAGGCAGATCGGCATTCGTTTGCGTGCCGCGGCCGAACGGGAGCACCGGCCCTCCGCCAGATTCGGGCGTGATCAACACGGCCAGGATCGCCGGGTCCAGCAGAGTCGTGCTCGGTGAAGTCGCGGTTCCACCGTCGACGACGAACCAACCGAATTCGCGGCCGTTCACCTGCTCGTCAGGATCGTCGGCCGAGCTGGCGAGGAATGTGTTGGAGAAGGACGACGAGATCGTGCTCAGCGGCACCTTCGCCCAACACCGGACGTTGTAGGCCGCGCTGAAGACGCTCTCGTTGTCGTTGTAGATCAGGAACCTGACCTGCGACGTGAACTCCGGGCCGCCCGTCAGCGGGAGGAGGATCAGTTCTTCGCGGTAGTTCGCGCTCTGTCCGATGAACCGCGGAATGAGCACTTCCTCGGCGAACGCCGCGTACTCTTGCCCGTCGAGATCGCGCGATCCGTCGGAATCCAAGTCGGTGTCGGTGTCGGGCGGCAGCGGCGACCGGAATGAAATCGCGGACAGCGAATAGTTCGTCGATGTCACGCCGTCGAACACGGACACGACCCCTGTGAGGCGATTGCGGCTGATCGGCCGACCGGTCGTCGGGTGCTGCGCGTACGCGTAGAACCAGCCGCGCATCGAACCCGGGACGTAGATGGAAGTCAGCGCACTGAACGTGTCGTTCGGCGTCAGCACTTCGGAGCGATCGAACTCCTGGCAATTGGCGGAGTTCACGAACACGAGGTGAGCGCGCGTGTTTCCCCCGAACGTCGACTCGGTGTTCGTGATCGTGAAGACGGTCGCGCGCCCTTGTCGATTGTCGAACTCTGGATAGACGAGCGCGCTTCCGGGCTCGGGGAGCTGCGCCGCGACGGGCGACAGCAGACTGACGACGGCGAGAGAGATCGCCGAAACGGCGGAGAACACGGTGCGGATCATGGTGGGGCTCGCTCGGGAACCGACTGACGCAGAACGGAATCGCGCAGAGATTAGCTTAGCGGATTTCTCGCGAGCGGCCGTGAAACCCTGCGGTGCAGCACTCCGATCGATGCGCAGCCTACTTCGGGCGCGCGGTCGGCCCCGTCCATGAAGAGAAGCCGCCCTCGAGATTGAGGACGCTCTCATATCCCTGGTGGCTCAAGAACTCGCACGCGGCTGCCGAGCGTCCGCCGCCGGCGCAGTAGACGATCAATTGCTTGCGGTCCTTCGGGATCTCCTTCCATCGATCCTCGAGCTGGTCGACCGGGATCAGCGCCGCGCCCGGAATGATTCCATGCGCCGTCTCCGCGGGAGTGCGCACGTCGAGCAGGCGCACGTCCCCCGACTGTAGAAGTTGCACGCCGTCCGACGTCGACACGTCGCGCCACAGTCGGCCCTCGAGAACCATGTCCGGCGTGATCGACGCACCGGCGGCCATCTTGCTCACGAGCTGGCGCAGGTTCGCGAGCTTCTCGTCGACGTCGCTCGACACGTTTTCCGCGCGTCGGCGGCTGTCCGCCAATGATTCGTCGATCGCGCGCTTGAGTCCCGACGCGGTCGCACTCGCCCGCAGGGCGAGGATCACGGCAAGGACCGCCAATCCCAGGGCTGCGTACTCCATGGGCTGATCGTAGCGCGCGCGTCGCGAGCGGACGCGCACGTGTTGGCTTGGTGCGTCTCCTCCTGCGCAGATGCGCGCCTCGTTGCCTGGAGCGTCTCCTCGTATGGAGGGGGAATGGCGAAACCGTTGTGTGCCCTGGTCACCCGGCGGCGTGCGCTCGGTCCCCGGGCAGGTCATGACCCCAAACTGGGCCAGGAAAGGCCCTTCGGCAGTTCGCCCGGGCTCACGCTGTGCCCCTGCCCCCGGGAGCCTAGGATCCACGCCCCCGAGACCTCCGTCATGCCTGCCAAGGAACCTTTCCGCGAGTCCAACTGGTCGTCGATCCCGATCCGCGATCTTGGGCTCACGATCGTCGGAACGCCGCTCGAGCCCGTGCTCAAGGCGTTCGAGAGCGAGCTCGAGGCCGCCGGGTTGCTCGTGAAGCCGCGCTTCTATCTCTCGACGGATTGGGGCGTCCTGACCGGCACGGTCGCGATTGCGATCCCGTTCTACCTCGCGCACCCGCAGCTCACCGACCGCCATGTCGCCGAGGTCGGCCACTTGGAAGGCGCGGGGCGCGAGGACCTCCTGCGCTACCTCCGCCACGAGATGGGCCACGTCGTGAACTACGCGTACCGTCTGTACGACGAGCAGGAGTGGGTCGAGCAATTCGGTTCGATC
>JANLUN010000079.1:0-3341 GCA_031363505.1 Planctomycetota bacterium
CCGGTGGTTTCGCGGGCCACCCGGATTTCGTCCCGCTCGGGCAGATAGTCGAGCCGGACCTCGAACAGAAACCGGTCGAGCTGGGCTTCGGGCAGCGGATAGGTGCCTTCTTGCTCGATCGGATTCTGCGTCGCGAGTACGAAGAACGGATCAGGGAGCTCGTGTCGCTGTCCGGCCGACGTCACTTGACGCTCGACCATCGCCTCGAGCAGCGCGGCCTGCGTCTTCGGCGGCGTGCGGTTGATTTCATCGGCGAGCACGACGTTCGCGAACAGGGGGCCGGGAGCGAAGCGGAACGTGCGCGCGTTCGTCACCGGATCCATGTGCAGGAGGTCCGTGCCGGTGATGTCGCTCGGCATCAGGTCGGGCGTGAACTGGATGCGGCTGAACGAGAGCGCGAGCGTGCGCGCCAGGCTCGAGATCATCAGAGTCTTCGCCAGCCCCGGCACACCGACGAGCAGGCAGTGCCCGCGCGTCAAGATCGACAGCAGGAGCTGATCGATCACGGCGTCCTGCCCCACGATCACGCGGCGGAGCTCGTTCTTCATCTTCGCGTGGACCGCGCGCAGGCGTTCCAGGGAGGCTTCGGACATGGCGTTCCTTCGTTCGTCGAGTGCCGGCGGCAGCTCAAACCGGGGTAGTGGGGAGGGTGGGGACGCCACAGGAGTCGGCCAGGACCTGCCCCGCGGTGGAGTTTCCACCTTAAGAATATGCCGCGCGACCGGCCGGGATGCGGACCGCGCGGGCTTTCTCTAAGTCCTCGGGTCCGGCGCGACGTCCAAATACGTCGCTGGCGGTTCCTTCGCCAGGGGGAGAACAGAAGTAAGACAAAGCTCGCGCGAGTGCCGCGGACCGGTTACTCGGCGCGCAAGATCGTGACGGAGCGCGGGTCGACGACATAGACGAATTCGCCGCGAGCGAACACGGAACCACCGCCTGATCCGACCTCGTTTTCGAGCGGCACGCGCTGGAGCAAGTAGATCCCGCGGCCGCGATCGAAGAGGTAGAGCGCGCGACTGCTCGCGAACAGGACGCGCGTCGCCGACGCGAGTCCCGCCGCGGTGAAGATCTCCTCGCGGCCGAGGACGCAGGCGTCCTCACGCTTCCCGGTTGCGAGGTCCAAGCGAGTCAGCGTGCGGCGGTCGCCTCCGCGCGCGAGGGCGAGAACCTCGTCCGGACCACCGCCGACGAGCTCGACGAGCTCGCCGAGCGGCAGCGGCCGCCCGTCGAAGAGCCCGCGACCGTCGATGTCGGCGCCGTTGCGCAACCGGTAGAGGAACCGAGAGTCCGCCGGCGCCCAGTGCCAGAGCGAGTCCGCGCCGTCCTGTGAGAACGCGAACGGCGGCCGAGCGGTGGTCCAGCCGCGCTCGCGACTCTCCTTGCGCTGACTGCGCAGACTCCACAGCGGCCGGCCGTCGCACACGTCGAGGAGCACGGCGACGCCGAGCTCCGTTCCGACGAAGACTTGGCCGCCGTGCACCGCCAGCGGCTGTGCGCAGCCGACGACGCCGCGTGCGGTTCGCAGGCGCGCCAGCAGCGACGGGTCCGTGCGCGCATCCGAGCCGGTCGCCAGGAATCGTTTCCACCGGACCGCACCCGTCGCGAGATCGAGCGCGATGCACCATGCACGCGTCCGGCCCTCGTCGACGCGCACCTCGCCGTCCGCCTCGGCGATCCATTGGCGCGCTTGGACGAGCACCTCGGTGCCGACGATCACGGGGCCGGGCTCGAAGCTCCACAGCCCCGGCCCGAGACACTCCTCGAGTGCGACTTCCCGCCCGGCGGGATCGCGCCAGCCCGTCGACGCGAAGCCCCAGTGCAGCGTGGGCGCGCTCTGTCCCTTGCCCGGATCGATGCACAGGAGCGCGTTGCCGCGGTTCTGATCCGCGCATCCGACGACGAAGACGACGCGCGTTCCGCCGCTGGCGGGAAGGAGCGGCCAGTCGGCGGCGCGCCTTCCCGTCACAGGGTGCCAACTCCAATCGAATCCTCGTCCGAGCGCTTCGAGATCGATGGAGCGCAACCGTCCGTCCGGCGCGATGGAATAGACGAGGCGCGCGCTCTGTACGAGCAGCGTGCCATCGGACAAGAACGCGACGCCGGGCCGCGGGTCGTAGCGCACGCGATCCGGCGTCGGTTCTGGCGCGGAGCCAGGCAGCGTGAGCGTCGCGACCTTCGTCAGTTGCTCGGCCGAGGCCCAGGTTTCGCTCGTCGCGCGCGCGGCCCGTTCGTTGTCGGTGGACTCGCTGGCGGCGCGTCGCAAGGCCAGCGCGGCGACGAGCTTCGCGGCTTGCACCCTCGCATCCGCGCGCTCGAGGCCGCGCGCGTGCACCGCCGCGCGATCGAGCCAGCCGCGCGCGACTTCGCTACGGCCGCTCTCGAACGCGATGTCGAAGAGGCGCACGGCGGCTTCGGCCGCGCCAGCGGTGTAGGGATAGAGTCTCTCGACGTTCGCGAGCCGCGTGTCCGCGGAGCCCGCCGCCGCAAGTTCTCGCTCCGCGAGCGGGCCGAAACGCTGCGTCCATTCCGACAGATCGGCCGCGTCGATCAGCGTCAGGCGGCGGAGAACGGAGGATTCGATCGACTCCGTGCGTCGCGCGAGCGTCGCATCGGGATCGGGCCACGTGTCGTCCAGCTCGGCGTTCGTGTCCACGAGCGATCCGGGAACACAGTCGCCGGCGGTCGACAGCGCGAGCGCGCGCTGCCAGGCGTCGAAGGCTTCGTTGCGAATCGCGGTGAGCTCGGCGTTCTTCACGGCGCTCACGCGCCAGCGCTCCCACGTCGCGTCTCCGGCCGCGAGCTTCGTCACGACCTCCTTCGCGACGGGGAGGAACGTGTCGTTCCGCAGTGCGCCCTCGAGATCCGCGGGCGGCGAGGAGTCCTGCGGGAGCGCGAGCGCGCACAGCAGGAGCAGCGAGGGGAGAGCCATGTTCGCGCGATCCTCCGCGCGTGAAAAATCAGCGCGCGATCAGTCCGTGACCGCCGGGGCCTTGATCGAAGGGCCCGTGACCGCAGCGGTGAGTTGCCGCGACCGGCGCTGGCGCTCGATGAAGACGGGGTCGTAGCGCGCCGCAAGGTGCGCCGCGATCTCTTGGCTGAGCAGAACGTCGCGTTGATAACGCTCGTTCAGCACGACCTCGGCCTCCGCGAGTCGCGAGCGCTCGCTGAGCGCGGGCCGCAATCCGAGCAGCGCGACTTGGCCGAAGAGCACGAGGACGGCCAGCACTGGAAGCCAGTACAGGAAGCGCGACACGAAAGTGGAGCGCGTCGAGATCGCAGGGACGTCAGCGTCGGAGGCGTTCGTCATGTCCTAGGGGAAGTTCTTCGCGGCGTAGCCCGCG
>JANLUN010000801.1:0-7540 GCA_031363505.1 Planctomycetota bacterium
GTCGACGTCGTCGAGGTCGACCACCACTTCGGGGTTGATGACGTTGTCGCTGAGCAGATTGAGCTTCACGTTCTTCGGCAAGAGGTCCGTGGACGCGATCTGCGAATTCGAGCTCATCTTGAAGTCGTCGATGACCCAGAACTCGACCGGACCGTTGGTCGCATTGATGACGACCTGCGAACCGCTCTTCAGCGTGAAGTTCGTCATCACGATCCTGGCTGGGCCCGTGATGGTGAGCGTCTTGTTGGAGTTGATCGTGACGTTGGTGTACGTCCGATTCCCGGTGGGAATGGTCGTGGCTGCGTTGACCGTCAGCGCGCCGAAGCTGGCGTAGCTCGGCACGACGAGCGGCGGGAACTCGATCGGCTCGTCCATGGGGCTGGTCGTTCCGGTCACGATCGCGTTGCCGAGCACAGAGGTCGAGTGATCCGGGCCCGCCGTGGCGTCGCCCCAGATGTGGCCGTTCTGCTCGACTTCGACGTCGCCGTTCGAGCCGACGTCGCCGTTGCTCAGGGAGTGCTGATCATTGCCCGCGCCGCTCGACTGCGACACCCAGGTACCGAGCGTCGAGTTGTAGCTGTCCGTCCGCGCGTTGGAGTCCATGTGCAGCTCCTCTCGCCCGAACGCGGCGAACCGCCAGATCGTGTTCGGCACTTCGCGCACGGTGAGCTCCATGCGCGAGGTGTTGCGATCGTCGACCGCGGTGGCGGTGAGCCTCGAGATGTCGGCGGTCAACGCCGTCGCTGTCACCCAGAAGCTCGAAGGGCCCCACACGCTCGGCGCGTTCGGCGTCGCCACGGCGCCGCTGTTCCCGCGCCGCAGCTCGTACATGCCTACCGCAAGGCCGGCCTGGCACACGTAGCGCGCGTGCATCTGATTGCTCTCTTGGCGTTGCTGCATCGCGCTACTGACGTTTACGGTGACGAGCGCGGTCGCGAGCCCCGCGACCGCGACCGTGGCCATCGCCATGACGACCAGCGCGGTGCCGCGCTGTCGCTCGTGCCTGACTTTTCGTTCGAAACTTCGCATCTCCGATCCTCCGTTCGCCCCGTCAATTGCGCAGTACCAGCGCCGTGCTCATCGTCGACTCGACGATCGTGCCGTCACTCAGCGCGCGCGCGACGGTCAGACTGATCCTGAGCAGGTCGCTCGTCCGTCGAATGTTGAATCCTGTTTCGTCGACGACCCCGTCCAGATCGTCGTCGATGTTGTTGTCGAGCTCGCCGGTGCCGAGTTCGGGGACGTTGTTGCAGAGGACGGTGGACGTTTCGGCGGCGGTGCCGACGCCGCGCACGAGCACCAAGCGAAACTCGTCGATCAAGCCGTCGTCGTCGTTGTCGACGTCGTCGCTGATCTCGTCGTTCTGGAGCTCGAGCCGCGAGGCCGTGCCCCACGTGACGACGCCCAAGTTCGAGACCGCGGTCGGCTTCTGGAACGTGAGCGTGCTCGTCCCGAAGTTCGACGTGGGATCGGGCACGAGCGTGTTCGTGCCGACCCCCATGAGCTCGGCCAGCACGCGCACGGACGCTTGGCGCGCTCGGCTGTCCGCCTCCGCGCGGGCCGCGGTCTGCTTGTACAACGCCTGACTGCTGATCTGGAACCAACCGAGCGCAGTCAAGATCGACGCGAGGATCGTCAGGCTCACCGCCATCTCGACCAGGGTGAAACCCCGTCGACTCGTGCGTCGCGCTCGCATCTCAGTAGTTTCCGATCACGCTCTTGAGCTCGTACACGCCCGGTCCGCTGGCACTGCGCCAGCGCACGCGGACGATGACGGGCAACATCCAGTAGTCGGTGGCGTGGTTCGCCGCGTCGATCACGTTGTCGCCGTTCAAGTCGCGCGGCATGCCGAGCTCGGTGCTGGCGATGTCCTCGCGCAGCGACTCCGGCGCGTTCGGCAACGTCGGGAAGATCACTTCGCCCGCGAAGCCGTCGGCGTCGCCGGGCAACGCGGACAGGCCTTCGATCGCGAAGTGCTTCCCGGGCGCCGTGTTCGCTCCACCGGGGTCGTCGTCACCGGTGTCGTTGAAGCGGCGGAACGCTTGCCCGAACGCTTCCGCGTCGATGCTCTCGAGCGTCTGCCGAGCCGCTTGTGTGGCGCGCGCGAGCTCATTGTTCTTGCGCTCCGCGCGACTCGACGCGACGAGCACCTGAATGAAGCTCAGTACGCCGACCGTCAATACGGCCATGCCGACCGCCAGCTCGACCAGCGTCAAGCCGCGGCGATTCTCTCGCCTGCCCTGCCCCATGCCCTGCCTCCGAACGCCGAGAGCTGCCTAACCCCCGAACGTCCGTGCTGTGCTTCGGGTCGCCGCGAGGCGGATCTTGAGATCAAGTGCGCTTTCGTGAACCGCAAGCAACGTACGGAACGACCCTTCAGACTCGACCGTGCGCGGATCGACACGGATGGGCGCTTTGTGCGCTGGGAGAGCTCGATGATCCGCACTCAGGAACGGCCGAAGGCCGCCACCACCTCGCGCCGCGTGGACCGGCCTGTCTTCGTCGTCGGCGCCGAGCGATCGGGCACGACGCTGCTCGAGCTCATGCTCCACGGCCATTCGAAGGTCGCGTGGGCCGGGGAGTTCGAATACTCCGTCGACTTCATCACGGAACAGAACTCGTGGCCGCCGCTCTCGATGTACCACGCGTTCCTCGCGGTCGACCGCATGTTCCTCGCGCCGGGCTTCTTCGTGAACAAGAAGCTCGACTATCCCGATCTCGTCAACAGCTTCCTGATCCAAGCGCGCGATCGCGGCAAGAGGCCGATCGTCGGCGCGACGGTGCACCGCAACTTCGATCGCTTGCAGCGCCTTTGGCCGCAGGCTTCGTTCATCCACCTCGTGCGCGACGGCCGCGACGCGGCGCGCTCGCGCATCGAGATGGGTTGGGCCGGCAACGTGTGGACGGCGAGTCACGCGTGGCTCAGGGTCGAGCAGCTCTGGGATTCGATGAAGGAGTCGATCCCGGCCGAGCGCCGATTGGAGATCCGCTACGAGGACTTGGCGCGCTCGCCGGTCGAAACACTGACGGCGATCTGCAAGTTCATCGGCATCGAGTACGAGAGCTCGATGCTCGACTATCCGAACCACTCGACGTACGCGCACCCCGATCCGAAGCTGACCGAGCAGTGGCGGCAGAAGCTGTCGGCGCGCGATCTCGGTCTCCTCGAATCGTCGATCGGGCCGATGCTCGCGACGCGCGGCTATCCGCCGAGTGAGGTCGCCGCCGTGCCGATCTCACCGCTGCTCCGGAGGAGACTCTGGGTGCAGGATTCCTGGGCGCGGATGCGCTTTCGCCAGAAGCGATACGGCTGGCGCCTGTGGCTCGGAGACGTGACCCTGCGTCGCATCGGAGCAGCGCAGCTCCATCGCGCGGTGCAGCTCGAGATGAATGCGATCGAGACGCAGCACCTCAAGTGAGCGCGGGGCGAGTTGACCAAGCGCCCCGCCGAGGGTTACCTGTGCGCGGTCGCGCTCGTGCGGCCAGGAGGAGCCCCATGGAACCGGTTGCAGTCGTGGAGAACTTCGTGGCGCGCATCAACGCGCAGGACGTCGCGGGACTGTGCGACTTGATGACCGAGGATCACTGCTTCGTCGATTCGATGGGGGGCGAGCTCGACGGGCTCGACGCGCTGCGCCAAGCGTGGACGAAGTACTTCGCGATGGTGCCCGACTACGAAGTGATCCTGGAGGAAGTGTTCCAGGACGGCGAGCAGATCGGCGCGTTCGGCGTTGCGCGCGGAACGTACGCGCCTAAGGGCGAACTCAGTGACGAGAACCGCTGGTCAGCGCCCGCCGCGTGGCGCGCACAGGTGCGAGGGAAGAAGGTCGCGCTGTGGCGCGTGTACGGCGACAACGAACAGATCCGGCGATTGATCGCTGCCTCGACGGCGTGAATACGAGCTAGGCCTTTCCGATCTTGGCGAGGATCTCGACCTCGCGCTCGGCTGCCAATCCAGCGCGCATCTTGCCGCGCCGTTCTTCAGGCTGCGCTTCGAACCACGTGAGCGTGTCCTTGACGACCGTCTCGATCGAACGGCTCTTGAGACCAGCCTTCGTCGCGCGCGCGTTGCTCGCGTTGTGAAAGCCCTTGTACGCGCCGTCGTACGGAGCCCAGATCGGCATCTCTTCGACCGACATGTGCTGGGCGAGCGTCGACACGGGAACCCAGCGCGTCTCCACCGGCTTGCCGGCGGCTTTCTTGCACGCCTCGATCGTCTCGCCCCACGTCAGCGGCTTCATCGGACCGACCGCGTTGAACACGCCCGTCGTGCCGTCCTCGGCCATCTTGACGAGCCATTCGGCGAGATCGCGCACGTCGATCACTTGGATCGGATCGGTCGGAGCTCCGGGGACGAGCACCGTCCCGCCGCGCGCGAAACGCACCGGCCAGTACGTGAATCGATCCGTGGGATCGCCCGGACCGACGATGTAGCCGGGCCGCACGTTCGCGACGCGACCCGGGGCCGCGGCTTCGGCGGCTTGTTCGCACAGCGCTTTGAGCGGGCCGTAGAACTCGTAGTTGTCGCCCATCTTCTCGAGCGTCGGATCTGGCATCGTTCCAACGGGCGCGGTCTCGTCGGCGCCTTCCTTCTCGAAGTTCGCGTAGGCCGACACGCTCGAGATGTAGATGTACTGCTTGACGTTCGGCGCGAGCAGCTTGGCGGACGCCTCGACGATGCGCGGGTAGTAGCCGCAGTCGTCGAACACGACGTCCCACTGCCGACCCTCGAGCGCCTTGAGCCCTTCGTCCTTGTCGGGATCGCGGTCGCCCTTCAGCTTCTCGATGTCGGGGAAGAGACCAGGTCGCGTCTTGCCGCGATTGAAGAGCGTGAGCGTGTGTCCGCGCGCGGTCGCGGCTTCGACGATGGCTGGCCCGAGGAATCCGGTGCCTCCGAGGATCAGCAACTTCTTGCCGGGCGGCCGTTTTGACGCGGCGTCCGCGCTCTCTGCGGCGTGTGCGCGAGCTTGTGCGCTCGTCGCGAGCACGGCGCCCGCTGCAACAGTCGACTGGAGGAATCTGCGGCGCGTAGTGTTCATAGGGTTTGCCTTTCGATGCGTGGCGCTGCGTGGCGCTGCGTGTCAGCATGACGCGCGCGCTCGTCGCACGCTGTTCGCGGTCGGTAATTCGATTGCGGCGTCGGTAAGGGGTATGTCGACGCCGACGCGCGAGTGCACTCGTCGCGAGAGCGACTACTGCAGCTGCGCCATGAGCTTCGCCGGATCCCAATAGGCGAGCAGTCGCTTGATCTTCCCGCGCTCGTCGATCTCGAAGACGTCGATGCCCTCGAACACGAACGGCTTGCCGTTCTTGCCGATGCCGCGGCCGGTCCACTTCACGGCGGCCCCGGAGCCGCAGATGTACGCGTGGTCCTCCTGGAGTCCGATCGAGTTCGTCATCCCGACGATGCCGTCGAAGAACGCGCCGAGCGCCGCGTGACCGCGGTTGGGCGGCGTGCCGACCGGGTCTTGGTTCTCGCCGTCCTCGGCGAACGTGCCGACCCACGCCTTCTTGTCCATCGCGCGAATGGCCGCGAAGTACGCGGCGATCGTCGTCTCCGTTGTCGAGTGGCGAGCCATGCGAGCAGCCAATCATTATGATCTCGCGACTTCAATCCTCGAGGAGGCCATGAAAGACACATTCCAGAGCCGGTCCACGCTCACGGTGGGTGGCAAGTCGTATTCGATCGCCCGTATTCCGGCTCTCGCGAAGCGCTTCCCCGGCATCGCGCGCCTGCCGTTCTCGATACGGATCCTGCTCGAGAACCTCCTGCGCACCGAGGACGGCGAGACGGTCACCGCCGCCGACATCGAGTCGGTCGCGACCTGGAACCCGAAGGCCAAGCCGTCGAAGGAGATCCAGTTCACGCCCGCGCGCGTGCTGCTCCAGGACTTCACCGGCGTTCCCGCCGTCGTCGACCTGGCCGCGATGCGCGACGCGATGCGGCGCATGGGGGGGGACCCGAGGAAGATCAACCCGCTACAGCCGGCCGAGCTCGTCATCGATCACTCGGTGCAAGTCGACCACTTCGGCGACGCGCACGCGTTCGGTCAAAACGCGGAGATCGAGTTCGATCGCAATCGCGAGCGCTACGCGTTCTTGCGCTGGGGCGCGACTGCGTTTCAGAACTTCCAAGTCGTCCCGCCCGACACGGGCATCGTGCACCAGGTCAACCTCGAGTACTTGGCGCGCGTCGTGATGGAGTCGACGAGCGGCGAGCTTTGGGCTTATCCCGACACGGTCGTCGGCACGGATTCGCACACGACGATGATCAACGGCCTGGGCGTCCTCGGATGGGGCGTCGGCGGAATCGAGGCCGAGGCATCGATGCTCGGCCAACCGGTGTCGATGCTCATTCCCGAAGTCGTCGGTGTGCGTTTTTCCGGTCGTCTGCCCGAGGGCGCGACCGCCACCGACCTCGTGTTGCGCGTCACCGAGTTGCTTCGCAAGCACGGCGTCGTCGGCAAGTTCGTCGAGTTCATGGGACCGGGTCTCGCCGAGCTCCCGCTCGCCGACCGCGCGACCATCGCGAACATGGCGCCCGAGTACGGCGCGACGTGCGGCATCTTCCCCGTCGACGCGAGCACGCTCGAGTACTTGCGTCTCTCGGGTCGCTCGCCGGAGCGCATCGCGCTCGTCGAGGCGTACATGAAAGAGCAGGGCATGTTCCACACGAGCGCGAGCCCGGAAGCGGAGTACTCCGAGCTGCTCACGCTCGACCTCGCGACGATCGAGCCGAGCCTCGCCGGTCCGAAGCGCCCGCAAGATCGCGTGCGGCTCGCGGACATCAAGCGCGGCTTCGAGGACGCGCTCGAATCGCTCGGCGGCAAGAAGTCGCCCAAGCCTTCGGTCAGTCCACAGGCCGTCGGCCGCATGGAGAGCGAAGGCGGCACGGCTACCGTCGTCGATTCGGCGCAGCACGAGCCGTTCGCGCTGATCAACATCGACGGTGAGGAGTGTGAGCTCGAGCACGGCTCGGTCGTCATCGCGGCGATCACGAGCTGCACGAACACCTCGAACCCGTCGGTGATGGTCGCCGCGGGGTTGCTCGCGAAACGCGCGGTCGAAAAAGGACTCAGGCGCAAGCCGTGGGTGAAGACAAGTCTCGCGCCGGGCTCGAAGGTCGTCACCGAGTACTTGAAGCACTCGGGGCTTGACAAGCCGCTCGATGCGCTCGGCTTCAACCTCGTCGGCTACGGCTGCACCACCTGCATCGGTAACAGCGGTCCGCTGCCGGACGAGGTGTCGGCAGAGGTCGATGCACGGAACCTCGTGGTGGCGTCGGTGCTCAGCGGCAACCGCAACTTCGAGGGGCGCATCAACGCCGAGGTGCGCGCCAACTATCTCGCCTCCCCGCCGCTTGTCGTCGCATACGCGCTGGCCGGCCGGATTGACATCGATCTCACCACCGAGCCGCTCGGCACCGGCAGCGACGGCCAGCCGGTCTTTCTGCGCGACATCTGGCCGGCGCAGGCGGAGATCCGCGCCGCCGTGGCGCAGAATGTCACCCCCGCGCAGTTTCGCGCCAGCTATGAAAATG
>JANLUN010000040.1:0-3049 GCA_031363505.1 Planctomycetota bacterium
GCGCCGTTTCGCGTGCTCGACAACATCGAGGGTCCCTGGGTGAACCTCGGCGTCGTGCCCGTGCGGCCGATGCTCTTCACCGGCGGCGGGCTCTACGCGATCAACGCGCACGCGAACTTGATCGTGCGTTTCCAAGGAACGGTCCCGCTCCAGAACTTCGCGGTGCCGTGGGGTCCGGTCGCGATCGGCGCGCGGCAGGTGCCGGGGGCGGACGAGCTGCTCGTCGTGTGCGGCGGCAATCACGTGCTCGTGCGGCTCGATCGATTGACCGGCGCCACGCTCCACACGCTCGAGCTGCCGTGCGAACCCTCCGATCTCCTGGTCGATTCGGTGCGCGACCGCGCGTACGTCGCCATCACCGGTGAGGACAGTGTCGTCGAGATCGACCTCGTGACGAACCGGATCGTCCACACGTACAAACTGCCCGCGAAGCGTCCCGTCTTCCTGTCGTTTGACGCGCAGAAGAACGTCCTCGTCGCGCCGCAGTGCTCGGGCAACAACTCGGGCGCCGTCAGCCATCGCCCGCTCCCGTTCCAAGCCGAGGCTCCGGGCGTCGTCGACTTCGCGACGAATCCGTTCGTCGTCTCGGGCCTGCCCGACGAAGACCTGTTCCGCATCGACCCGAACGCACAAACCGTCGAGCCCGTCGCGAAGGCGACCGGCGCGGTGCTCTTCGCCCACGCGGTCCATCCGCTGACCGGCAAGCTGTGGCAGCTCAACACAGAAGCGAACAATAAGGACCCACAGAGGCAGAGCGAGGCCTTGGTCCGCGGCGATTTCATCGTCAATCAACTGACGATCGTCGACTTGCCGGCCGCCGGCGGTGCACCGTCGCAGAGTCACACGATCGTGAACCTCGACGACACCGACGCGGCGACGCCGGGCGTGCAATACGACAGCGCGCGCTCGGTCGGTCAGCCGAGCGGTCTTGCGTTCTCGCCGACCGGCCACGCCGCGATCTGCGGTCTGCTGACCGACAACGTCGCGATCATGAACGCCGCCGGACAGCGCGTCGGCGAGATCGATCTGCCGGCCGGGTCCATTCCGCGGGCGGTCGCGTTCGATGCGACCGGCTCGTACCTCTTCGTCTACTCCTGGGGACGTAACCGCGTCGACGTGTACCGCGTCGGGGCTCCCGTCGCGCTGATCACTTCGCTGCGCCTCGGTTTCGATCCGACGCCGCCCGACGTCAAGGCCGGTCGCGAGCTCTACTACTCGGCGCGTTTCTCGGAGCACAACAACTCGTCGTGCGCGAGCTGCCACGTCGAAGGCCGCACCGACATGCTCCTGTGGAACTTGTCGGACGTCGTGCGTGACAACAAAGGCCCGATGATGACGCAGCCGCTCAGCAGCATCGAGCGCAACGGGCCAATGCACTGGCGCGGCGAGCGCAAGAAGCTTTCCGACTTCAACGGCGCGTTCGACGGATTGCTCGGCGGACCGATGCTCGACACCACGCCGGGTGGTGAGTTCGACCAGTTCGAAGCCTTCGTCTTCTCGCTCCAGAGTCCTGCCAATCCGCTCGAGGATCCTTCGCGGCTCGTCGCGGATCAGGGCGGGGTCGCGCCTCCGCCGGGATTCCCGGTGAGCAAGGGCTCCGCGCTGCGCGGTCAAACGGCGTTCTTCGAAGGCTCGCAGATCGCCGGACGCTCGTGCAACGTCTGCCACACGATGCCGTCGGGCTCGAGCGGCGACATCGTCGCGACGGGCAAGCTCGATCCCAATCCGCGTCGCACGCACATGAAGGTGCCCGCGTTCACCGAGATCTGGCGCAAGGAGCAGCCGCTCTTCCCGGTCACGTTCCTCCACGACGGCACGCAGCTCTACCCGGTCACGGGCGGCGCGCTCACGCACGCCGGTCGCTCGAACTCGATGTTCGACTTCCTCGACGACAACCTCGGCACGACCGACGACGTCGAAAAGGCCGACCTGTTGGCGTTCGTCTCGCAGATCGACCAGGGCATCGCGCCCGCGGTCCATCGTTCCGTGCACTTGTCGCAGGCGACACAAGCGCTCGCGAGCTTCCGTCTGATCCGGTACTTGATGCCGCAAGCGCGCGCACGCAACGTCGACGTCGCGGTCTACGGACGCGCGAACCTGGGACAAGGGTCGGTGTCGATGCGCTGGGCCTGGAATCGCGTCACCGATCTCTTCGACGCGGAGAACTCGAACCTCCAGAGCAAGCCGCTCGCGTTCTTCTTGGAACTCGCTTCGCACGGCGACGCGGACCTCGTGTTCGTCGGGCTGCCGGTCGGCATGGCGCGTCCGTTCGGCGTCGACTACGACGACGACGGTCTGTTCAACCGCGATGAACAGCTGCGCGGAACGGGCGTGTTCGTCCGCGACTCCGATGCCGACGGCTTCACGGACGGCTACGAGGTCGCGCACGCCGCCGACCCGATGATCGCGCAGAGTTTGCCGGTGGACACGCAGTCGCCGACGGTGCAGAGCGTGCGCATCATGTGGGTGACGGCGACGACCGCGGCGGTGCTCATCGAGACCGACGAACCCACGTGGTGTCAGATTGCGTACTCGCGGCCGGGCAAGCCGATGCAGGTCGTACGCGAAGGCCAGTACCAGCGCGTGCGGCGAGTGCTGCTCACCGGGCTCGTGCCGAGCAGCGGACTCGGACAGGAGTCGAACTACACGGGATCCGTGCGCGTTCTGGACGAATCCGGTCTCGAAGCGATCGTGCCGCTCCCGTCGTTCGAAGCCGGTCACTTCTTCTTCAAGGAGACGACCAGCGGCGTTCCCGAATCACCGTTCACGGTGGTCGTCGGCGACCTGCGTTGGGTCAATGCAACGACTCAGGCACCGGGAAGCTTCCAACTGACGGCGCTGGCGAGAATCGACAAGAAGCTCGACATGCCCTCCGCGCCGCGGGCCAAGGATCACGTTGCGATCGCGTCCGTGCTCATCAACGGAGTGCGCACGCAAAACTTCACGTCACCGCTGCCCACGGCGTTCACCGTGATGGGCGAGGCGCCGGTCTTCCCGGGCCCGTTCGTCATGTCGATGCCGACCGGCGACGACGGCGCGGCGACGCTCA
>JANLUN010000096.1:0-5299 GCA_031363505.1 Planctomycetota bacterium
CCAACGCGCCCTGCGCCTGCGCACGCGCTTGACGCCGCACTTCGAGTTCTTGGCTCGAGCGTTCCCATTCCTTCTGCAGGCTCGTGCGCTGGCCGATCAGCTCGCGCCGTTCGCCGTCGAGAAGGCCGAGCTTGGCGTCGAGATCGGACAGCTCGCCAGAGAGATCCGACGCGCTCGCGCGCCGTCCCACGGCACCCTGCACGAGCGTGCGGTGACCGCCGCACAGCCCGGCCGAGTCGACGAACTCGCCTTCGAGCGTGACGAAGCTCGCGCGCGGGATCCGCGACGCCAGGTCGATCGCGACGTCGAGATCGCGCGCGATCCACACGTTGCCGCACAGGAGATCGGCGAGCAGCTCGAAGCCTTCGCTCGCGCGGACGCGGTCGCGCAATCGGCCGAGGAGGCCGGCGCGCGCGCGATCGTCGAGCGCGAGATCGTCCGATGATTCACGCGCATCGACGGCCAGCAGTCCCTCGGGGAGCACGAGTCCGACTTGCCCCGCTTCGCGCGCGGCGATCCACTCCGCGACGCGGCGCGCGATCGAGAGATCCCGCGCGACGAGCGAACCGGCGCGCGCTCCGAGCGTCGCGTCGAGCGCGCGCGCGGTCTGCGAATCGGTGCGCAATTGGTCGGCGACGAGGCCCAAGAGCTCGCCCGGCGCGCACGGTCCGGTTTCCGAATCGACCTCGGAGAGCAGCTCGCGCGCGGCGGCCGACAGCTCCTCGAGATCGCGCTCGCGATCGAGGAGGAACTCGATGCGGCTCGCGACGCGCGTGCGCTCGAGGTCCAGCGCGTTCTTGCGGCGCTCGACGTCCCCCGCTCCCGCGGCGTTGTCCGCCAGGCGCTGCGCGAGATCGCGGCGCAGACTCTCCTGCGCGGTCTGGGCTTCTTGCGCCCGTTCGAGCGCTGCGGACTGCGTCGCAGCTTCGCTCTCCATCGCGTCGGCCGCCGCGCGCGCTTGCGCGAGCCGGTCGGAGACGCGCTGCTCGCGCTCCGCTGCTGGACCGCGCGATTCCGAAAGATGGCGCGCGCGGTTTTCGGCCTCGGTCGCCTGCTGCAAGAGGCGCAGGACGGTTTCGTTCTTGGACGCCGTCGACCTGCGCAGCTCGCCGTAGGACCGGTCGAGCTCGCTCGCGCGCCGTTCGTGCTCCTTGGCGGTCGCTTCCGCGGCTTTGCACGCGCGCGCTACGTCGGCGATCGATTCGTCGAGCGCCGTGATCTCGAGATCGCGTTCGCGCAGCGTGCGCGACAGCGCTTCGGCGCGCTGTCCTTCGTCACGCGCGCCGGCTTCGAGCGACGCGACGCGCGATTGGAGCTGCGCGCGCCGTTCGTCGATCGCGCGGCCGTCGCCGGCGCGGCGCGAGCTCTCACTCGCGAGGCGCTCGAGCTCCGCCGTCAACGCGGCGTGCTCGCGCTGGCGCGTCTGCACGGACGATTCCGCGCCTTGCCGGGCGTCGCGCAATCGCTGCGCGTCGCTCTCGAGGCTGCCGATCGCGCTCGAGAGCTCGAGCGCCTGGCGATCGAAGAGCCACACGCGGTGCTTGAGGAGGCGCGTCTTCTCGCTGGCCCACTGCGCCTGCGCCTCGACGAAACGCTCTGCTTTTCCAGCTTGGATCTTGAGCGAACGGACGCGCGTGCTGAGCTCGCCGATGACGTCCTCGAGGCGCGCCATGTCGTCGGCGACGCGCTTGAGGCGCAGTTCCGTCTCGACCTTGCGCTGGCGGTAGCGGCTGATCCCGGCCGCTTCCTCGAACACGCGCCGGCGCTCGAGCGGATTGGCCGAGAGCACGGCGTCGATCTTGCCTTGCTCGAGCACGGCGTAGCCGCGGCTCCCGAGGCCCGTGTCGAACAGCATCTCGCGCACGTCCTTGAGACGCACCTTCTGGCCGTCGAGCAGGTACTCACCTTCGCCGTCCTTGAAGACGCGTCGCGTGATGCTCACCTCGGCGCCGCGCTCGACGAGCGTGCTGGCCGAGTTGTCGAGGATGAGCGTGACCTCCGCGACCGCGAGCGCCGGACGGCTGACCGAGCCCTTGAAGATGACGTCGGTCATCTCGGAGCCGCGCATCGACGTCGGACGCTGCTCGCCGAGAACCCAGCGCACGGAATCCACCACGTTGCTCTTACCGCAACCGTTCGGACCGACGACGCCGGTCAGCGTGTTCGCGCCGAAGTCGAACTGCGTGCGGTCGGCGAAAGACTTGAATCCGAAGAGCTCGAGTCGTTTGAGTCGCATGGTTCAGGATCGTTCCGGAAGGAGCAGGGCTTCGACTTCTCTTGCGGGTGTTTCGTCGCCGTCATACGGCAGCTCGTCTTGCACATCGTCCTGCGAACGCGCGCGCGTGGGCGGCAGCGCGTACAGCGGATGCTTGCCCGATCGCAATCGGCTGCGCAAGCGCTCGAGGCGCGTCCAGGTCGCGAGCGGAGCGAACTCGCCGAGCGCGCTCGCGCCGAGGATCGAAGGCGGGTGGAGTGCTCCCGAGCGCTGCGAGGCGAGGAGCAGCGCCGCGCCCGTCGCGAGCGCGGACGAAGCGCCGAGGGATGCGCCCGAGCTCGCGAGGTCGAAGCCCTCCGAGTAAGCCGCCTCGCGCGTGCGTGCTCCGCGCTGCGCGTCTTCGAATAGAAGCGGCTGCACCATCGGGTACATCTCGCGATCGAGCTCCGCGAAGCGCAGGCGCGCGCGCGAGCCGAAATACGGAGTGAGCACGACCGCGACGCCGCGCGCTGCGCCGAAGCGCTGCGCGGCTTCCGACAGGAACGCGAGCAAGCGCCCGCCTTGCTCCGGCAAGAGCTCGCCGTCGGCGAGCCAGCGCATGGCTTCGCACAGGCCGACCGGCGCGATCGCGAAGACCGTGCGCGCCGCGGCGCGACGTTTGTGCGACCGCTGAAAGCTCTGCAACGCGACCGCGATGTCGAGCGCGCCTTCGACGAGGTGCGCGAGCTCCTCGAAGAGCTGATCCTCGCGCCACGCCCCCGCGCGACGAGCCGCGCGCGGCAAGTTCAGCGCGACCGCGCCGTAGCACGCGAGCGCACCGCGCTCGCCCGTCGCACGGACGAGGCCCGGTCCGACGAATCGTTCGCCTTCGCCGCCGAACGCCGGCACGAGCGTGCCCGTCGCGAGCAACGCGTCGACGATCGCACGCTGGCTCTGCGCGCCGGACGAGAGGCGCACGAGATCTTCGCCGTCGATGAACACGCGCGGCCGGCCGGCGGCTTCGAGCTCGTGCAGATCCTCGAGGAAGCGCGCGAGCCACGCCGGCGCGTGCGCGTCGCCCTCCACGGCCTCGCCCTGCCCACGCAGCGACGTCGCGCGGATCAGCGGGCCGCTCGACGCGAGACACAGATCGATGCGCTTCCCGCTGGCGCGCATCAGCGCAGCGAGCGCGAGCAGCCAGGTCGAAGTGGACCGCGCTGGCCGCGATCCCTTGTGCAGACATTGGAGCAGCGCGGGCACGTCCTCGAGCACGAGCCCGTGCGACACGTCGAGCAGCTGCGTCGCTACGTCGCCGAGCATGTCGAACGGCGCGCGCGGCATCGGCTCGCCGCGCAGGTACAGCTCCGACGGCAGCGCGCGGGTAAGCGGAAGCTCCGGTGCATCGACGCTCTCGAGCCACAGGTCGCCGCACAGGTGCATCTCGGCCAGCGTCTCGGGCAGCACGTCGTCGAGCGTGTACCGCCGCAGGATCTCCGCGCCGATCGACACGACACTCGTGCGTTCGAAACCGGCCGAGCCCAGCTCTGCGGGTTCGTCGAGGATCCGTCGCAGATCGTGGCGCGGCAGGCCGACCGGACGTTGGCGACGCAGCGCCTGCGCGAGGCCCATCTCGATCAATTCGTTGTCGACGAGCTCGCGGATCAGCGCGGTCGAGATGCGCACGAGCCCGCTGTCGAACACGCGCGCTTCAACGCGCGCCGCGACGTCGACGGCGGTCTCGCGCGGCACGTCCGCTTCGTTCATCAACGCGGCGACGATGCGGCCCTTGCTCCACGGCTCCACGCCGCTCGACATCCGCACGCGCGGAACGCGCGACGACGACGCGCGCGAGACGACCGATGGATTCCGCACCGCAACCGCGGTGCGGAGGCGTGCGCGCCTGTCGCGGTAGAGGATGTACGCCTTGGCGACCGTGGCGCGACCGAGCTCGATCAGCGCCTGCTCCACGAGATCTTGGATCTCCTCGATCGTCGGCACGCCGTGTCCGTGAGTGGACGTGCCGTGCCGACGCCTGAGCGCGAGCTCGACGATGTCGGCGACTTCGGCGGCGAAGTCCGTGTCGGATTCACCGACCGCGACCTGCGCGCGCGCGACCGCGGCCTCGATCTTCTTCTTCTCGAAGGGCACCTCGCGCCCATCGCGCTTCTTCACACGCGAGAGACTCACGGGGAACGCCTCGTGATCACGCCGGGGCACACGTTCACGCTGGGCCCCGATCGCGCGACTCGAGGATGGGCCGGAGCTCGTCCATGAACTGCGACACGTCCTTGAACTCGCGGTAGACGCTGGCGAAGCGCACGTAGGCCACCTGATTGAGCGCGCGCAGCTCTTCCATGACGAGCGAGCCGATCACGGAGCTCTCGACCTCGCGGTCGTACTCCTCCTGACAGCGCGCCTCGATCCGCGCCGTGGCGGCTTCGAGGTCCTCGATCGACACGGGCAGCTTCTCGCACGCGCGCACCATGCCCGCCAGGATCCGATCGCGGTCGAAACGCACGCGCTCGCCGCTCTTCTTGATGACCCGCAGCGGCGTGTCTTCGATCCGCTCGTACGTCGTGTAGCGCAGGAAGCAGTCGAGGCACTCGCGGCGCCGCCGAATGACCGTCCCGTCGGACGACGTCCGCGAATCGACCACGCGGTCGTTGTCGTGCTTGCAGCGCAGGCATCTCATTGGGTCAGGTTGCGGTCCGCATGAGAAAAGCACTCAAGATGTTGTGTGTCAACGCTGGGCGACTCGAAGGTCCAGTGGACCCTGTTGCCCCCGTGCGCCGTCACTTGCCGAGGCAAAAGCGCGCGAAGATCCGATCGAGGATGTCCTCGGGGGTCGTCGCTCCCGTGACTTGATCGAGGCGCGCGGTCGCGAGGCGCAGATGCTCGGCCAGGATCTCGAGCGGCGCGCCCTCGCGCCAGCCCTCGCGACCGGCCGTGAGCTCGGCCAGCGCACTCTCCAGCGCCAGGCGGTGGCGCGTGCCGAGCATGCGCGCGAGCCCGCTGCCCGAGACCTCGGCGCCGCCGCGACCCAGGAGCGCACCGAGCACCGCGCGCAGGTCGTCCAGCCCCGCGCCGGTCCGCGCGGACGTGGAA
>JANLUN010000105.1:0-2896 GCA_031363505.1 Planctomycetota bacterium
CTCGACGGCGTGGAGTACGAGATGGCGCCGTCGAAGATTGTCATCCCGCGGTTCACGGGTCAATCGGCTGCGTATCAGAGCGATCTGATCCTCATCGCGCTGACCGGCGGCTCGGCGTTCACGACGCGCCTCGACTTCCTCGTCTACAACGACAACGAAGAGGTGTTCTCGAAGAACTACTCGTTCAGGTGTTGGCGCAAGGTGTCGTTGACCGCGCTCTCCACGTTGTTCCAGCAGACGTTCCTCGCGGGACAGACGAACGACAACCCCGCCGAAGTCGTCGGCTTTCCGGCACTCGAAACGGGTTGGTTCGAGATCGACGGCGGCATCGCCTTCTCCACGGCCGCCAGCGTGACCAATCCGGCGTTCCTCGCGCTCCTCGCGGAGCGCACGCCCGCGCTCTCGGGCGCTGAACTCGCCTTCGAAATCGGCAAGCAGAACAACGGCGACCTCGTGCTCGAGGGCGTTGCTCTGGACGCGAATTAGACGACGACCGGAGAAGCGCGTCGGTCGCGCTTCCCCCGTCTCTGCCCGCAGCTCCGTGTTCCACCAATCTTGCGACGACCGCTGAGACACACCATGCTTCCGCAACGCACCGTCAACCGCATCACTCTGGCTCTTCTGACGACGACGGGGATCTTTGGGCCCGCGATCGCACAGTCCAGCCTGGCTGCCGCTCCGCAACAACGACTCGAGCTGTGCCATTCGGACACTGTTCCGTTGCAGTCGACCGCGTGGGACACGACGGTCACACTGCCGAAGTTCGATCCGAACCTGGGCGTGCTCGTCGGCATCGAGGTCACGCTCGCCGCGCACCTCGAAGGCTCCGCCGCATTCGAGAGCACGAGCAGTCGGCCGAGCCAGGTGACGCTCAACTTCGCCGGCAAGGTCAAGCTCTTGCGTCCGAACAGCGGGCGCTCTCTGATCGAAGTCGAGCCGTTCCAGAACTTCGTGGACAACGCGTCCGCGTTCGACGGCGCCATCGACTTCAACGGTCCGTCGGGTGAGACGCACTCGGGCATCGTCGCGGATCAAGCCGCATCCGTGAGCATGCCGCCGCCCGTTTCGGACCTGACGCTCTTCACCGGTCCGGCCGGAAATCCCGGCACGATCGCGCTGCCGATCAACGCTCGCGGCACGTCCGTCGCGACCGGTCCGGGTAGCGTCATCTTCCAGTTCGTTCAGAAGGCTTCGGCCGTCGTCACCGTTTGCTACCTCTACTTCCCGGACTGCGACGGGAATGGTATTCCCGATCAAGTCGACATCGAGAACGGAGCGCCGGACTTGTACGGCGGCGGCGCGCGACCGGGCTGTCAACCGAACGGCGTCCCCGATGCGTGCGAAGCGTTGCCGGACTGCGACGGCGACGGCACGCCTGACTTCTGCGAGATCCTCGCCGGCGCGCCGGACAACTACGGAGCCAATCCGCCGAGCTGCAGCCCCAACGGCGTTCCTGATTCGTGCGAGCCGGCACCTGACTGCGACAGCGACGGCATCCCGAACGGGTGCGAGATCCTCGCGGGCGCGGCCGACAACTACGGTTTGAATCCGCCGTCGTGCGCGCCGAACGGTGTGCCCGACTCGTGCGAACCGGCGCCCGATTGCGACTCCGACGGCGTTCCGGATGCGTGTGAAATCTTGGCGGGAGCGCTCGACCTCTACGGATTGAATCCGCCGCAGTGCACGCCGAACGGTGTGCCTGATTCGTGCGAGCCGGCCCCCGATTGCGACACCGACGGAATTCCGAACGGGTGCGAGATCTTGGCGGGTGCGCCGGACCACTACGGCGTGAGCCCGAATCAATGCACGCCGAACGGCGTTCCTGATTCGTGCGAGCCGGCGTCCGACTGCGACGCGGATGGCGTTCCTGACTTCTGCGACGGTGGTGCGGAGGACAACTACGGTCTGAATCCGAACCAGTGCACGCCGAACGGAGTGCCGGACGCGTGTGAACCGACACCTGATTGCGACGCCGACGGGTCGCCGGACTTCTGCGAGATCCTCGCCGGAGCGCCGGACAACTACGGCGCGAACCCGCCGTCGTGCTTGCCGAACGGTGTGCCCGATTCGTGCGAACCGTCGCTCGATTGCGACGACGACGGCATCCCGGATGGTTGTGAGATCCTCGCGGGAGCCCCCGACAACTACGGTTTGAATCCGCCGCAGTGCACGCCAAACGGAGTGCCGGACTCGTGCGAGCCGGCACCGGATTGCGACAGCGACGGTCTGCCGAACGGGTGCGAGATCCTGGCGGGAGCACCGGACAACTACGGCGCGAACCCGCCGTCGTGCTTGCCGAACGGAGTGCCGGACTCATGCGAGCCGGCACCGGATTGCGACAGCGACGGTATCCCGAACGGCTGCGAGATCCTCGCGGGCGCAGCGGACAACTACGGGGTGAATCCGCCGTCGTGCGCGCCGAACGGAGTGCCCGACTCGTGCGAACCCGCGCCCGATTGCGACAGCGACGGCATCCCGAACGGTTGCGAGATCCTCGCGGGTGCGGCGGACAACTACGGCCTGAATCCGCCGTCGTGTTCGCCGAACGGCGTGCCCGACTCCTGCGAGCCGGCGCCCGATTGCGACAGCGACGGCGTCCCCGATGGCTGCGAGATCTTGGCCGGCGGTGGCGACAATTACGGTGTCAACCCGAATCAATGCACGCCGAACGGCGTTCCCGATTCGTGTGAGCCGACGCCGGACTGCGACCAGAACGGTGCGCCCGACTTCTGCGAGCTCCTCGCCGGAGCGCCGGACAATTACGGCGTGAACCCGCCGTCGTGTGCGCCGAACGGTGTGCCCGACTCGTGTGAGCCCGCGCTCGATTGCGATGTCGAAGGCATCCCGGTTGGGTGCTAGATCTTGGCGGGCGCGACCGACAACTACGGCCTGAATC
>JANLUN010000130.1:0-3242 GCA_031363505.1 Planctomycetota bacterium
CCCGAGTCGCCGCTCGATGCAGTGCAAGCGGCCGACGGCGCGGGCTCGACCGACTTCCTGTGGAAGGCTGCGATGAACGCGCCGAAGGGATCGAAGCTCGCGATCGGCACCGAGGGACACTTCGTGCGCAACGCACGCGATCAAGCGGCGCAGCGAGGCGTCGAGATCATGCACCTCGCCGACATCCCGGATAATCAGTTCAAGACCGCGGGTTGTGGCTGCGCGACGATGAGTCGCAACGATCCGCCGCATCTCGCCGGCATGCTCGATCTCCTGCGCAAAGGAAAACCGCCGGAGATCAACCGCGTGCTCGCGGGCGACGTGATGAACGAGATGACGGCGGCGCGCGATCGTCTGACTCCCGAAGAACGCAAAGAGCTCGTCGCCGAAGCGCGGCTGTCGCTGGAGCGGATGATCGAGATCACGGAAGCGGCAGCGAAGACATAGGATGCGGCCGATCGCTTGTGCCGTGCGCGCGCGCGTCAGAACTTGACCTTCTCAAACGCCTTTCCGTTGAACTTGCACACGCCGTGCTCGTGCGTGCCGAGCCACAAGCCATCGTCGCGGTCGCTGTAGATCGAGAACACGGTGATCGGCTTTCCGTCGACGAGGACGGGATAGCTCGTCAGCGTCTTTCCGTCGTATCGCCACACGCCGGCGCCGTACGTCGCCATCCACAAGTCGCCGGCTTTGTCCTTGGCCATGGACATGATGTAGGTGTAGTCCTCATCGACGCCATGCGCGGCGTGCGCGAGGCCCGGCGCCTTGACGTAGTCGAGTCCGCCGGCGCTGCGCGTAGCTGATCCGCTTGGGTACATGTCGAAGCGGTTGCGCGTCACAGTGATCCAGAACTTGCCGTCCCGATCTTCGATGATGGAGCGCGTGCCGAACGTCCGGTTGTCCTTCTCGTCGAAGCCCAGTTCCTTCTCGCCGATCCAGGCGAAGGTCTTGCCGTCAAAACGGCACGCCCCAAGGGTTGCGGTGCCGAACCACACGTTGCCACGGCTGTCTTTGTAGATGGTGTACCCGTCGTAGGGGCTGTACTTGGCGTTCGGGTACGTCGAACGCGGGTACTTGGCGAAGTGGGCATCCCCGGCCGCGGTCGTCGGCATCTTGATCCTCCGCAGCGACGTGCCGTCGTAGAAGATCGCGTGCGGTTCATCGCCGCCGCATTGGAACCAGAGAACATCGGGCCCGAGCTTCACCTCCGTGCTGGCGGGAATGGAGTCGTCCACCTTCAGCGTGGTGAACGTGCGTCCGTCAAACTTGCTGATGCCTTTGGAAGTGCTGACGTAGAGATTGCCGAGCTTGTCTTCCTGCATCTTGCCGATGTCGTTGTCGCTCAGGCCGGAGTCGGTGGTGAAGAGAGCGAAGGCGTCTTTGTCGCGCCGGAAGAGGCCCTGGCCGTGGCTGCCGAACCAGTACGTGCCTTTGCTGTCCTGGAAGATGTGCCAGATGGCCTTGTCGAGTTCTGTCACGACCTTGAAGGGAGCCGCGGCGGAAGCGTTTGGTGTCGCCGACTGAGCGGCCGGTTGAGTGAGGGGCCGCGGGGACGGCCCGGCGACAGCGCCGCTGGCTCGCGGGCTGAAGGCGATCGCGGTCGCGATGAGGGAAAGAGCGGCGAGGGGCGGAACGACGAGTGTGTGGCGGATGGTGTGCATCATTGGATGAGGCGCACAATACGGCGGCAGGATGCGGCAGTGTGTCACGAGTCGGTCACCACTCAAGTCGAGCACGCCAGAAGCTGTCTACTCGGGCAAGGACGGCGGGCTTTTACGCGTTGACTTCGACTCCAAGAAGCTGGGCTTCCACGTCTGCGGGCGCGGCGACATCAACAGCGATCGAGTGCCGGACGAAGCGATCGCGTGTCCTACTGAAAGCTGGGTGCGATTGCTCTCCGGCAAAGACGGCACGCTCATCCACGAGATCGACGTCGCGAGACTTCGGAAGGAAGCTCCGAAGTCGCGTTAGCTCGCGATCCGTCGCACGGAATTGGATCGAAACCGATCGAGGAGCTCTCGGTTGGTTCCTGCGACTTCGAGCAATCGGCATGAAGCTCCCCAACCTGGTATTCGGCATCGCAATGTTCCTGTCGCTCATGGCAAGCGCGCGAGGCGACGACATCAACGCACTCTTCAGTGCTGTCAGGAACGCAGGCGACGTCGATGAAGATGGCACGAACGATCTCATGATCGCCGACCGAGCACTCTCGCCGGGCTCTGTCCGCGTCATCTCCGGAAAGTCGCGTGAACAAATCCTCGTGCTGCGCTCGCAAGCGGCGACGGAGTCGTTGCCCGCGTCGATGGACCGACTCGGCGATCTGAACGGCGACGGCAAGTCCGACTTGATCGTCTGCTGGCGGCCGGACTACGGGACCGAATCATGGAACGGCGGCGCGAGAGGACATGCGTGCGTCTACTCGGGACGCGACGGTCGTGTGCTGTACAAGTTCGCCGAGGCATGGACAGCGGCGCGGGCAGGGGACATCAATGCGGACAGCACGCCGGACATCCTGCTCGGCGTTGGCTCCTTCTTCTCGCGGGCGGAGACGCCCGAGCGAGTCCAAGTCCGCTCGGGCCGAGACGGATCGTTACTGCTGGAGAAGTTTGGTCGCGCGCCATCCACCAACGAATGCGACCCATTCCAGCCGGGCGACAACTTCGGCGTCGCGCTTGCTGGTTTGGGTGACGTCGATGGTGACGGACACGGCGACTTCGTCGTCGGCGCTCCGGGAGAGCCGACGAATCTGTTCGGCTCACCGAACTCGATCGAGATCTTCTCCGGTCGTGATGGACGCTCGATCGCACGGTTCGAAGGCCCGTCCGACGGCAGAGACAGCAGAGCTTGGTTGATCGTCCCTATCGACGATTTCGACAAAGACGGCACGCGAGACCTGTTGGTCGGCTCGCTTCACACTTCCGTCGCCGTCCTCTCCGGCCGAGACCTCCATCGCATCCGTCGATCGACCGGGCGAGAGTTCGCGTCTGCCGACTCGTTCGCGGCGAGCCTCGATGCGCTTGGAGACATCGACGGCGACGGTTTGAGTGACTGGATCGTCGGAGCCAACGGGAACTGGTCCAACGGAGGCTACGCGCATGTCTACTCGAGTCACGACGGCGAGCTGATGCGAATCGACTTCGACTGCCGGAGACTCGGAGTCGACGTTTGCGGCCTCGGGGATATCGATGGCGACGGCGTGCCGGACGAAGCGATCGGCTGCCCGTCGCGGAGCTGGGTCCGCT
>JANLUN010000145.1:0-9430 GCA_031363505.1 Planctomycetota bacterium
GCGGCGTTCGTGGATGCGCGGCGAGCAAACGTGGCGGCGTTCGACGCGCTGACGCCCGCGGATTGGTCGCGCGGTGGGTCGCAAGAAGGCGTGGGCCCGGTCTCGCTGTGCGACATTCCCGCGCTGATGGCGGAGCACGACGCAACGCACCGGCAGGAGATCGAGGCGTGGGTGGCCAGCCGGCGCAATCGGTGATCGTTGCTGGAAGCTTGCGCCGTTATGCTGAGGCGATGAGAACCATCGCCGTCGTCCTTGTCGCGTTGCTCTCCGCGTGTCGCGGCCCGTCCTCCATGCCGGGCGGCGTACAGATCGGCGGCGAGATCCATACGCAGCAGAGCGTGCGATTCTCGGTCGTCGAAGCGCAGCCGAACCAGTTCGTCGATCAAACGCTGCTCCTCGAAGGAACCGTACTGGCCGTCTGTCAGAAGCGCGGTTGCTGGATGCAGATCGCGGATGGCGGCGGCACGGCGATGGCGCGCTGGGCGAAGGGCTGCGGCTCGTTCGCGTTCCCGATGGACTCCGTCGGCAAGCGCGTGCTCGTGCAGGGCTCTTTCTATCGGAAGACCTTTTCGCAAGAAGCCGTCGAGCACATGCAGCGCGAAGCCGGGCGCGACCTCGAGATCGCGCGCGACGGCTACGAGCTCGCCACGACAGCGGTCATCGTGCTCGACGAGCGCGATTGAACCGAGGACTCGGTCCGCGATGATCGCGAAGGTCTCGTCCCTGTGCGTCGTGGCGCTCGCCGCGCTCTCGGTCTGGGCGCAGCACGAGTCGAAGAGCGCGACGCCTGTCGGACCGGCGACGCCGACGGTCCTGCACGACGAAGGCTACGTCGGACCGGAAGCCTGTCGCTCGTGTCACGCCGACAACTTCGAGTCGTGGCACGCGTCGTACCACCGGCGGATGACGCAGGTCGCGACGCCGGACGCGGTCCTGGCGCCGCACGACAGCCGCACGCCGCCGCTCAAGGGAGTTGCATGGCAACTCGCGCGTGAAGGCGAATCGATCTACGCGACGCCCGTCTCACCCGCCGGTGATCCGCTCGCGGCGAAGGAGCGCATCTCGATCACGACCGGATCGCATCATTACCAGATCTACTGGCTCGAGACGCCGACCGAGCGCGAGCTCGCGCAACTGCCGCTCGTGTGGCACTTGCAGGAGAAGCGCTGGATCCCGCGCCAGTCCGTGTTCCTCGCGCCGCCGCCGCCTTCCGTCTACATGGAAGGCGGACGTTGGCCGCGCGGTTGCATCCAGTGCCACACGACGAACGGCGTCGCGAAACACGGGAGCGATGGTCGAACGCACGTCGCGGAGTTCGGGATCTCGTGCGAAGCGTGTCACGGTCCGGGCGGCGAGCACGTTGCGTTCGAGCGGGAACTCGAGCGTGCCGGCGATTCAGCGGCTGCGAAGGATCGGCACATCGTCGATCCGAGCGCGCTCCCGCACGACCGCTCGTCGCAGGTGTGCGGCCAGTGTCACGGCATCCATCTGTTCGACGCCGAGAGCACATTGAAATGGTTGCGCGAGGGCTTCGAGTACCGCCCGGGCGCGGACCTCGCTGCGTCGCGTGAACTCGTGCACGGCACGCTCGAGAAGAACAGCGCCGCGATGCGCGGGATCCTCGATGCTCGCCCGGGGATGCTCGAATCGAGCTTCTGGTCCGATGGCGTCGTGCGGGTATCGGGGCGCGAGTACAACGGACTCGCCGAGAGCCCGTGCTATCAGCGCGGGGAGATGAGTTGTCTCTCGTGTCACGAGATGCATCCGTCGTCGAAGGACCCGAAGGACCTCGAACGATGGGCCAACGATCAATTGAAGCCAGGGATGGACGGCCCGCGCGCGTGTCTCCAATGTCACGTCGAGTACGGCGAAGACGAGAAGTTGCGCGCGCACACGCGACATGCGGTTGGCTCTTCGGGGAGCGACTGCCTCAACTGCCACATGCCGTACACGGCGTACGGGCTGACGAAGGCGATCCGCAGCCACACGATCACGAGCCCGAACGTCGCGACGACCGTGGCCACGGGACGGCCGAACGCGTGCAATCAATGCCATCTCGATCGCACGCTCGCTTGGACCGCCGATCGACTGCAGGAATGGTTCGAAGAGCCGCGGCCCAAGCTCGACGGCGATCAGGAGAACGTCGCGGCGTCGGTCGTGGGAGCGCTCACCGGCGATGCGGGGCTGCGCGCGCTCACCGCGTGGAACTTGGGATGGCCGCCCGCGCGCGCGGTCTCGGGCACGGAGTGGATGCCGTACCTCGTGACGACGTTGCTCCAAGATCCGTACGACGCGGTGCGCTTCGTCGCGATGCGCACCGCGCGACTCGATCCGCGCTACGCGGACTTCCGACCTGAGTTCACGGACGACTTGCAGGTGCAGCGCGACGCCATCCGATCGGGGATGCTCGCGGACTGGATGCGCGACGGGCTCAAGGCGCCCGCGGATCGTCGCGACGCATTGCTCGTGCGACCGGACGGATCGCTCGACGAGGCCCGCTTCCGCGCGCTCTTCTCGCGCGTCGACGGTCGAGCGATGTCACTCGCCGAATGACGCGCCGCGCGTTTCAGGACTCGATCACGCGCCGCAGATGGCCACTCGCTCGCGTGAGGCGCGCGCGTGCTTCGTGCGCATCGATCGCAAGGCGCTCCATCACGACGGCCGTCTTCACGTGACCGTCGGCTTCTCGCAGCCGCGCTTCCGCGGCATTGCGCGCGAGCCCCGTCAACCGCGCGACCAGCGAGATCGCGCGCTGCCAGAGCTTCGCGTTGCCGTGCGCGTTCACGTCGACCATCCACGGGCCATACGTCTTGCCGAGCTTCACCATCACGAGCGTGCTGATCGTGTTGAGCACGAGCTTCGTGGCGGTCCCGGCCTTGAGCCGCGTGCTGCCGGACACGACCTCGGGTCCTGTGATCACGCGGATCGACACGTCCGCGTCGTCGGGCACGCTCTCGAACGGCACGCACGCGAAGAACACCGTGGCGGCACCGCGCTGCTTCGCGCTCGCGAGCGCTCCGTGCACGAACGGCGTCGTGCCGCCGGCGCTGATGCAGAGGACCACGTCGCGCGGACCGACGCCGCACTCTTCCATCTCGCGTCCGCCCTGCGCGCGATCGTCTTCGGCGCCTTCGATGGCCGACACGAGCGCGCGCGCTCCGCCGGCGATCACTGCTTGCACTTGCGACGGATCGCTCTGGAACGTCGGCGGCAACTCGGCCGCGTCGAGCACGCCGAGTCGACCGCTTGTTCCCGCGCCGACGTAGAAGAGCCGTCCTCCGCGCGCGAGCCGCTCGCTGGCGAGATCGATCGCCGCGACGATCGCCGGCTTCGCGCGCGCGACGGCATCGGCCACCGTGCGATCCTCGCGGTTCACGACGTCGAATGCGTCGCTGCTCGAGAGCAGGTCGAGCTGACCCGCGCTCGCGTTCGGGAGCTCGGTGGGGAAGTGATCGCGCGCGCCAGCCACCGTGCTCATCGTTCCACTTCCCGCGTGCGTTTCAGCCGCGCGCCCGGCGGCCACATCGGCTTTCCGAGCGAAGCGCCGCCGTCGATCACGAGGCACTCGCCGGTGATGTACTCGCACGCCGGCGACAGCAAGTGCAGGCACTGCGCTGCAACTTCATCGGCCGTTCCGAAGCGCTGGAGCGGAATCGACTCGCGGATCGTGCGCTCCATGTTTTCGTCAGGCCACAGGTTCGCGGCCGCGCCGGCGGATTGGAACGGACCGGGAGCGATCGCGTTCACGCGGACACCGTGCTCGGCCCACTCGGCGGCGAGCGTCTTCGTCATCGCGAGCACACCGGCTTTGGCGCTGGCCGAGTGCACGACGCCGGGCATGCCGGTCCACGCGTACGTCGCGACGATGTTGAGGATCTGGCCGCGCCGCGCCGCGATCATGCCGCGTCCGAAGGCTTGCGAGCAGTAGAACGTGCCGTCGAGCACGATCGAGAGGACCGCGCGCCAAGCGTTCGACGAGAGCCGCTCGGCCGGACACACGAAGTTGCCCGCGGCGTTGTTGACGAGGATGTCGACGCGTCCATGACGGCGCAGAACTTCTTCGGCGGCAGTGCGCACGAGCGCGGGTTCACGGACGTCGAGCGGCAGCGCGTCGATCCTCCAGCCGCGCTGGGCCGCTTCGTCGAGGAGCCCCGCGTGATGCGCCGGGTCGCGCGACGCGATCGTGACGCGCGCGCCGAGCGACGCGAGTCCGCGGCTGATCTCGAGGCCGAGCCCCGTGCCGCCGCCGGTGACGAACGCCACCTGGTCGTCGAACGTGCCGTGCGGCAACCAGCGAGCAGAAGCGACGGGCTCGTGCACGCCGAGACGTTAACGAAATCCCCGGTAGGTCAGTCGTCGTGCGGCGATTTCATTTCGACGCGCACGCCTTCGGGTAGCGGGATGCCGGACACGTCGCGCTCGAAGTTCCGGCGGATCTCCGCCAGCTCCTCGTCCGAGAGCGGCAGCCCGAACTCGATCTCGGTCACTTCCTCGCCGTCTTGGATCCGCACGCGCGTCCGGACCGAGACGTCGGCGTCGGTCTGTTCGTGCAGCCAGCGCGAAATCTGGCCCGCGATCGCGTAGTCGGCCGACCCGCGGACCACGACGCGCAGCTCGAACGGGTGCGACTCGTCCGGATCGGATTCATCCCGGCTCGACGCATCACCGCTCGACTCGCCGTCGTGCGCCTCGGAGCCGTCTTCGTCCGCGTGCGCGTCGCGATCGTGCCGGCCTTGCGGCCAGCGCCACTCGAAGCTCTTGATCGGGCCGTGCCGCACCGCCTCGTTGCCGCTGTCGAGGATCGCGATCGCGGTGCACCCGAGGGCGCCCAGACCCGCGAACGAGAGTAGGCCCAGGCCGATCGCGCAGCCCGCGCAGCCGGAGAGCTTGGTCTTGCCTTGCTCGCCGCTCTTGAAGACCAGATAGCACGCGACGGCGACGACCGCTGCGAAGAGCAGAAAGCCGAGGAGCAGGAAACCGAACATGGGCATGCGCATGGGGGAGGCTCGCGGGGGGAAGTCCGGGACTCGAACGACGAACGCGGCGGCCGAGTACGCAGGAGTCCGCGAACATGCGCGGATCCGGCGCAGGAATCTTCAACGCGGGCGCCGAAACGCGCGCCCGATTACGCGCCGAGGCACACGCCCAATCACGAGGCGCGGGCCCGTCGCGGGCGTTTCGAGCGGGCGCTAGAGTACCCGCCCCCGTCCTCTGGTGGCCGTCCTCTGGCTCTGTTCGCGACTTCCCTATGTACAAGCTCGAAAGCTACGTCCTCGACCGCTGGCACGGCGGCAGCGGCGATGCCACGACCCTCTACAACCCCACGACCGAGGCGCCCGTCGCGGAGCTGCGCTCGGGCGGCATCGACTTCGCCGCGGTGGCGGCTCACGGCCGGGAGCGCGGCGGCGCGGCTCTGCGCAAGCTCTCGTTCGCGGAGCGCGGTGCGCTGCTCGCGGCGCTGTCGGCCGCGATCCACGAGCACCGTGACGAATTGATCGGCCTCGCGCTCGAGAACGGCGGCAACACGCGCGGCGACGCGAAGTTCGACATCGACGGGGCGACGGGCACGCTCACCGCGTACGCGGCGTGGTCGAAGAAGCTCCCCGATCGCCCGTTCTTGATCGACGGCGAGGGGATTCAGCTCGGACGCACCGCGCGCTTCTGGGGACAGCACGTCATGGTGCCGCGCCCGGGCGTCGCCGTGCACATCAACGCGTTCAACTTTCCCGCGTGGGGAATGATGGAGAAGATGGCGTGCGCGATCCTCGCCGGCGCGCCGGTCATCGAGAAGCCGGGTACGGCTACGGCGCTCGTCGCGTGGCGCATCGCGAAGATCCTCGTCGATCGCGCGATCTTGCCGGAGGGCAGCTATCAGTTCATCGCGGGCAGCGTCGGCAATTTGCTCGAGCATCTGGGCCCGCACGATTGTCTGGCGTTCACCGGATCGTCGGCGACGGGGGCGAAGCTCCGCGGACACGCGAACCTCGTGCGACACAACGTGCGCGTCAACATCGAGGCGGATTCGCTCAACGCGGCCGTGCTCGCGCCCGACGTCGACGCCTCGTCGCCGACGTACGGCCTGTTCCTTTCGAACGTCGTGCTCGACATGACGCAGAAGACCGGGCAGAAGTGCACGGCGGTGCGGCGCGTCCTCGTGCCGAGCGATCGCGTGGAGGACGTGAAGCGCGACCTCTGCGCGGAGCTCGCGCGAATAACGGTCGGCGATCCCGCCGACCCGGCGACGCGCATGGGGCCGCTCGCAAGCCGATCGCAGTTCGACGACGTGCGCGCCGGGATCGAACGCTTCGCCGAAGTGTCGACGCTCGCGTGCGGCGGAACGAAGCCGATTCGACCCAAGGGGTTCTTCGTCGCTCCGACGTTGTGCGTCGCACGCGACTCGAACGCGCCGGTGTTCCACAACGAAGAGGTCTTCGGTCCCGTCGCGACGATCCTGCCGTACAGCGGCGACGCGTCGGAAGCCGCCGCGCTCGTGCAGAAGGGCGGCGGGGGGCTCGTGTCGAGCGCGTACTCGAACGACGGCGATTGGAGCGCGCGCTACGTCCTCGAAGCCGCGCCGTGGCACGGCCGGATCTGGATCGGCAGCGACAAGATGGCAGAGCAAGCGCTGCCGCCGGGCATGGTGCTGCCGTCGATGGTGCACGGCGGGCCCGGACGCGCGGGCGGCGGGGAGGAGCTGGGCGGCGAGCGCGGGCTCGCGTTCTACTTGCAGCGCACCGCGTTGCAGGGATTCAAAGGCGACATCGAATCACGCTTCGGCGCGCGACCGGCGGCTCCGACGGCTTGACGCGGAAGCGACGTGACGCGGGAGTTGGCCGCCTGACGTCCGCCGCAATCCTCACCGCAATCCTGCGTCGCGCGCGTCGACGCGCCAGAAAGAGTGCGGGGGCACAGCCGACTCCGACTGCGCCCCCTGCCCCATCCGAAGGATCCCAGACTCACGGCCGTCCGCAGTCTGCTCGCAAGCCTCAGCGCGAATCGCCCGAGGGAGTGAATCGGGCGCTCGTGCCAACCTCAGCGAGATCCGCCTTCTAGTCAGGTGGCTGCCTGTTTTCCAGGCACTGCCGTCGCCACCTTCTGCCTGGCCCCGCGCGGAGCCGTCCGTGTTCCGAGTCGTGTGCGTCGAGCGGAGTCGCGCCGCTCGCTCGCGTGGTCTCGTCGCGACGAGCGCCGGCAATTCGCGTGCCCCAGCGGACTATCGAGGCCTACGGATCCGTCGGTAATTCGCGCGGCGCGAGCCCTACGTGAAGCGGTCCATCGCGCGCCGTCCACCGCCACGAGAGCCGACGGCGGTCGAGCTCCGCGCGAATCGGCATCTGGGCAGGACCGCTGACCCAAACTTCCACGGGCCGAGTCGCGGCGAGAAGCGGTCCGAGCGGTTCGCTGTCGGATCCGTGGTGCGGCAAGAGGAGCAGTCGAGTCGCGGGGCGTGCGGTCTGCATCGCGAGCCACGCTCGTAGTCCGTCCGCCTCGGCGTCGCCGCACAGGACGATCTCTTCGCCGCCCCATGAGAGGCGCGCCGTCCGCGAGCCTTCGTTGTCGCCCTGCGCGAGACCGCGCTCCAGAAAAACCGAGAGGCCGCCGCGATCCCGCGAGGGCGCGCAGATGCTCGCCGTCCCAATCCCGACGTCCATGCGTGCGGTTGTGTGCGGCAACCGCTCAGCGCAGTGTGCGGGAAGAGCACCCGCCCACACCGTCGGAGGGATACGGAGCGCGAGGTACGGCAGCCCGCCGTCGTGATCGCGGTCGGCGTGCGAGAGCACGATCGTGAGTCGGGTCGCCTCCCACTCCCGCAGCAGGGGGAGGAGCGCCTCGCGGGTCACGTCGGGACGGTCGCGCGAGCCGGCGTCGAAGACCCAGGCTCCGGCGCCCGGCGCACGCCAGACGACCGCGGTGCCGGAACCGACGTCGAGGGCCCACAGCTCGAGACCGCGCGGCGCCGCGGTCCACGGAACCAAGATCGCGACCCACGCGGCGGCGGCGGAGCGCGCGACGCCCAGCGCGGAGCGCGAGACATTCAGCATGGCGGGCGAAGCGACCGCGCGCGCAGTGGTGGCTCGATTCGCACCGTCGTCTTCGTGCGGCGTGCGCATGGATCGGTAGAGCCACGCGAACGTGAGCACGACCGCCGCGAGCACAAGCCACGCAGGTCTCTGCGGCAACACATCGGGCGAGCCCGGCACGCGGTCGAGCAGCTCGAGCATGCGCACCATCGCGCGCGCCGGCGCGTCGAGCGCGATTTCGGGTACGACCGCCGGCGCGACGATCCACGCCCAACCGACGACCAGCATCCACAGCACCGGGATCACGAGCAGCGCGGTCGCGACCACACCGATCGGGCTCCACTCCCCGAAGCGCGACCACGTGAACGGCAGCGTCGCGAGCACTGCGGCCGTCGACGCCGCGAGCGCCGTGAACGTGCCGTCGATCGCGCGCTGCAGTGAGATTCGGAGCAGCGGCGATCGAGGGCGCCCCAGCGAATCGACGGCTGCGATGCGTGCGCCTCCCGGCCACATCGATCGCGCGAGCGCGACGATCGGCGACGTGCCGAAAATCAGCCCGGCCGTCGCCGCGTACGAGAGCTGCACCGAAAGCGACGCGACGGAGTCCGGATGCGCAAGGCACTCGAGGATCAACGCCAGCGACCACAGCGCGATCGAATCCGCGCGACGCCCCATCGCGATCGGACCCTGCGCCGCATCCGTCGTGAATGGACGTCGCGCGCGAACACACGGCGCGAGCGCACCGAGGCCCCACGCGATCGCCGAGCGAACGACCGGCGCGCCCGCTCCCGCAACCGGCACGAAGACCGTAAGGAGAACGACGCGCAGCACGAGCGGCCCGGGATCGAACCGCCCGAAAGTGATCGCGCGCACGAACGCGGCGGCAAGGGATCCTAGCGGCCACACGAGGACCATCGCGACGAGCGCCACCTGGAGTCCGCTAATCGCGAGAACGTGGTACGTCCCCGTGCGCACGAAGAGATCGGGGACCATGTCGGGAAGCGCGCGTGTATCTCCGAAGAGAAGCGCCGCGACGAGGCTCCCGGTCAGCGGGTCCGGGAGCGCGAGTGCGCGCTCGACACACGCGCGCCGCAGACGAGAGAGCGCGGCTGTGACTTGCCATCCGACGGCTCGCTCGGGCGGCGCGAGACGAACGATCTCGTCCGCGTGTGCGACTCGTGGCGGAAGGACTCCGCGCGCCGCGTTGGGCCCCAGAATTGGACCGCGCGCCGGATCGACGACCTGCTCGATCGGTCCGATGGCGACGAGATCGCCGTCGGCGAGCGCGCCGGCCGGGACCACGTAGCGCAGCGGAGATCCGTCGATGGCGCCCAGGTCGTCGTCGCCGAACGCGGCCCACGTGGACCAACGTCCGACCGCGGCGCCGGAATCGATAGCAACGGCCGGAG
>JANLUN010000104.1:0-1702 GCA_031363505.1 Planctomycetota bacterium
GATCTAGATCGCCGCTACAAGGCCGGCGACAAGATCACATTCGACCAGGTGCTCCTCGTCGGCGACGAGGGCAAGGTCCAGGTCGGCAAGCCGATGGTCAAGAACGCCAGCGTGACCGCCGAAGTCGTGGGCGAGACGCGCGGCGAAAAAGTGATCGCGTTCCGCTTCAAGCGCCGCAAGGGCGTGCGGAAGAAGCGCGGTCACCGCCAGGACTACACCGAGGTCCGCATCACCGGCATTCACGCGTAGGAGAACGACATGGCACACAAAAAAGGGCAGGGCTCCACGCGCAACGGCCGCGACTCGAATCCGCAGTTCCGGGGCGTCAAGCGCTTCGGAGGCGAGAGCGTTCACGCCGGCACGATCATCGTTCGCCAGTGCGGGACCGTCTTCCACCCCGGGCGAAACGTCGGCGTCGGCAAGGATTTCACGCTCTTCGCGCTGACCGAAGGCACCGTTCGATTCCAGTCGAACCGGAAGGTCCACGTCGACCCGGTCGCGGCCAGCTGATCGCGCGGCGCGGCCTCGCGTAGCGCTCACGCCGCGGGGAAGAGTTCGATTACCGCGCGCACATCTCGCTCGACGCGCAGGCCTTTGATTCGAACGATTCGCGCACACGCGCGAGTCGACACCGCACCGGTGCACGGTCGCGCGCACATTCCACCGTGTTCCGAGACGAAGCAATCATCGAGGTGACCGCCGGCGCTGGCGGAGACGGCGCGGTGTCCTTCCGCCGTGAGAAGTTCGTGCCCCGCGGCGGGCCGGACGGCGGGGATGGGGGAAGTGGCGGTAGCGTGATCTTCGTCGCCTCCTCGAGTCTGAACTCGCTGCTCCCGATCGGGCGGAGCTACCACTACCAGGCGCACGGCGGCAGGCCCGGCATGGGACAGAACAAGTCCGGTCGAAGCGCCGACGATCTCGTGATCGAAGTTCCCATCGGCACGCAGGTTTTCGATCGCGACCGCGGCAATCTCCTGTTCGATCTGACGCGCGAAGCGGAGCGCCTCGTCGTTGCACAAGGCGGCGCGGGTGGACGCGGCAACGCGCACTTCAAGAGCTCGGTGCGCCAATCGCCGCGTGTCGCGACAGCGGGGCAACCGGGAGAGAAGCGCACGCTGCGGCTCGAGCTCAAACTCTTCGCGGAGGTCGGACTCGTCGGATTGCCGAATGCAGGCAAGTCCACGTTCCTCGCCGCGGTCACTGCGGCGACGCCGAAGATCGCGGACTATCCGTTCACCACGCTCTCACCGCAGGTGGGCATCGCGGCGGTCGGCGCGACCGAGACGCTCGTCCTCGCGGACTTGCCCGGTCTGATCGAAGGGGCTTCGGAAGGTCACGGGCTCGGGCATCGTTTCCTAAAGCACGTCGAACGATGCCAGTCGATCTTGCACTTGATCGACGTCTCCGAGAGCGCCCTCACGCCGCCGCTCGAAGCGTGGCGCGTGATCGATGCCGAGCTCTCGCGCTTCTCGCCCGAGCTGGCTCAAAAACCGCGTCTTGTCGTGGCCACGAAGTGCGAGAGCGACACGGCTCGCGCGGCGGCGAGCGAGCTCGAATCCGGCCTGGGTCAGAAAGTTTGGCCCATCTCGTCGGCTCAGCGCGCCGGGCTCGGGGAGCTCCTCGCCGAAGCCCACCGGCGCGTGCATTCGCAGGCGGCACGCTGACGCGCGCGTCCCCGGCTCGCGGAGCTCAAGACCCCCGC
>JANLUN010000197.1:0-4991 GCA_031363505.1 Planctomycetota bacterium
CGAAGGCACGCAGCTCCGAGGTGAAGCGCTCTTCCTTGAGGCGAACGTACGTCGAGTAGTTCCCCGAGTAGCGCGAGAGCGTGCCGCGCTCGAGCTCGACGATCGACGTGACGGCGTTGTCGAGCAATCGGCGGTCGTGGCTCACCGTCAACACGGCCGACTTCAGCTCGCGGATGTACGCCTCGATCCATTCGATGCCGGCGAGATCGAGGTGGTTCGTCGGCTCGTCGAGCAGCAGGAGATCCGAACCGGACACGAGCTCGCGCGCGAGCGCGGTGCGGCTGCGCTCGCCGCCCGAGAGCGTGCGCGCTTCGCGATCCCAGAGCTCGGGCTTGAGCCCGATGCCCGACATGACCTTCTCGACGCGGCGTTCGAGCTCCCATCCGCCGAGCTCGTCGATGCGCTCGCTGAGCCGGTCGTGCTCGCGCATCGCGCGCTCGAGCTCGTCACCGCTCGTGTGCGACAGCTGCGCGTTGATCTTGTCGAGCGCCGCGATCGCCGACCGCACTTCAGCGAGCCCACCGTCGACGTGCGCACGCACCGTGACGCCCGGATCGAAGTGCGGACGCTGCGGGACGTGACCGAGGCGCGCGTTCCTGCGCAGCTTCACCGAGCCCCAGTCGGGTGCCTCGAGGCCTTCGATCAGCCGCAAGAGCGTCGACTTGCCGCCGCCGTTTCGTCCGACGAGGCCGACCTTGTCGCCCGGATCGAGCGTCAAGCTCGCACCGGAGAGCACCTCCAATGCGCCGAAGTGCTTCTTGACGTTTTCGACGATCAGCAGGGACACGGCAGGTGATGGAGCGCGGGTTCGGCGGCGCGGGCGGAGAAGGATAGCGATCGGAAGTTTCTTCCACCGGAGCGCGTTGGCGATTCTCTGCGTTGGCGCCCGTCGGCCAACGACTTATCTGCGTGATGCATAGGGGGCAGCGAGGAAGCGCTCAGGCTTCGCAGCCGCCGACCGATATCCACCGCATGAACATCTCGAGACTTGGTCAACCCAGTGGCTTTGGTTCCATCACTCCGCGAGCGGGGAAGACGGACACCCGGCCGACGGCGACTTCGAAGAGGGATCCGAGCACGCCCGTGGACGGTTCGGGCAGCACGACGGGCGGGAGCTCGACGCAAGGCGGGAGCGCGCGGATCGCCGCGTTCGAGGAGTCGCTGAGCTCGCGCAACGATCAGATGGCCGCCTCCGGCAAGCTCAGCCCGCGCCAGTTGGAAGCGCTGAAAGGCGTGAAGGAGCAGTTCGGCTCGATGATGGCGCGCCTCGATCGCGCGTTCTTCGACGGCGAGAACCTCGATGCCAATGCGTCGGACGTGCTCAAGCACATCATGGACGTGACGTCGGAGGCGCTCGGCGCAGTGGTCGGACAAGGGCAGCCGCGCACGCCCGGACGCCTCATCGGTGTGAGCCAGCACGAGTTCCCGTACGCGCGCAACGGCGCGGATGCGACCGGCGCGTCGCTCGACAAGGTCGGCTGAGTTGGTGACGGCGCGTCAGCGGCGCCGTCGCTGGAGCACCAGCACGACGTCGAGCTGATCGTCGGAGAGCCTGCGCGGCCGATCCGGCCGGTACGTGAAGTCGTACGTCGCGACGTGCTCGAGCTCCGGCACGCTCGCGAGCAGCGCGCGCACTTGGCGCGCGTCGTACGTCCGGAATTGCCAGCGTGTTTCGTTGCGCAGCTTGCGCGCACTGCTCGTCACGAGAAGGCGCGTGCGCACGTTCTCGAGCCGCGTGCGCCGATCCGCCGGCCAGACCTGCGTGTTGCACACAACGCGCGTGCGGCCGCGCATCGCAACCCAGCGCTCGCGCGAGAGCGAGCCGCTCTCGTAGTCGGTCAAGTGAAAGCCCAGCACGTAGATCCCGCCGGGTGCGAGGCAGCGCGCGACGGATTGCAGATGCGACTGTGCGCCGCGCTCGTCGAGCAGGTACTTGAACGTGCTCACGAGACAGAACGCGAGGTCGAAGCGGCCGGTGACGCGGAAACGATAGAGCTCACCGAGGGTCAGCCGCGCCGACAGACCGCGTGATTCGAGCCGTCGACGTGCGTACTCGAGCATCGCCGCGCTTCGATCGAAGCCGAGCACGTCGAAACCGCGCCGCGCCATCTCGCTCACCAGTCGCCCGCTGCCGCACGCCGGTTCCAGGACGCGCGCGCCGCTCGGACGTCCATGAAGGCGCAGCATCTCTTCGAGGAAGTCCGCTTCCGTCTTCGTGCCCGTGTCGAACACGATGTCGTAGTAGCGCGGCGTGTCGTACCAGTCGATCGTCGACCAGCGGGCCTTCGTCGCGTTCATCGCACGCGCCGCTTGCGGTTCTGCACGTAGTCGACGAGCACGAACGATCCCAGTCGGTCGAGCTGCGAATAGTACGCGCGTCCGTGATTGATGCGCGTGAAGTGCTCGACGAACTCCACCAGCGTGGGATCCGTCGTCAGCATGAACGTCGTGATCGGGATGCCGTGCCGGCGACAAGCCTCGGCTTCTTCCAGCGTCTTGTTCACGATGCGCCGATCGAGCCCGAACGGGTTCTTGTAGATCGCGCCGCCGCGCTCGGTCAGCGCGGACGGCTTGCCGTCGGTCAGCATGATGATCTGGCGATTCGTCTTGCGCGTGCGGCGCAAGATGCCGCGCGCGAGCTCGAGCCCGGCTTTCGTGTTCGTGTGAAACGGACCGACGGTGACGTACGGCAGTTCGGCGATCGACACCTGCCACGCGGTGTCGCCGAACAAGACGACGTCGAGCGAGTCCTTGGGATAGCGCGTCTGGATCAGCTCGCACAGCGCGAGCGCGACGCGCTTCGCCGGCGTGATGCGGTCCTCGCCGTAGAGCACCATGCTGTGCGAGACATCCACCATGAGAACCGTCGCGCACGACGACGCGTGCTCCGTCTCGTGCACGGCGAGATCCGACTCGTCGAGCGCGATCTGATCCATGCCGCCGCGCCGGATCGCGTTCGAGATCGACTGCGTCGGTTCGATGGCGTTCACGGGGTCGCCGAATTCGTACGGGCGCGTCTCCGGCAGGCGCTCGTTCCCAGGTCCGAACGCGTCGACGCGGTGCTCGCCCTCGATGTCGCGCTCGAGAGTCGAAAAGATCGTGTCGAACGCCGAGACGCGCAGTCCGCGTTCGCCCTTGCGCGTCAACACACGCCGGCCGTCTGACTCGCGCGCGATCGTGCGCTGGCCCTCGAGGAATTTCTTGAAGTCCGCGATCGAGAGCCGGCCTTGCGTGAGTCGGTAGCGGCGGTCCAATTGCTCGAGCAGGTCGAGCGCTTGATCGACGTCGCCGTCCGTCTGGAGCAGCAGTTGATTGAAGATCGAAAGCAGCTGCTCGAGGAGCTCTCGCATCCCCGCAAGCGACGGATCGAACTTCGAGTAGCGCCAGTCCATGCGACGCGCGCGCTCAGCCACCCCGCGTGCGCGGCGGCCGCGACGGCGGTGATCTGTCTTCGGGTTTCTTTAGACCGCGCACCATGTCCTCGAACATGTCGCGGTACACGAGGCCGCCGCGTACGACGTCCTTCGCGAGGAGAGAGCTCTGGTGCAGACCTTCGAGGATCAGCTCCATCGCGGCCGCCGATTCAGCGTCCGTGGCGGGCTTCAGGTATTTCGCCGCGAGCTTCTCGAGCGACGGAATCGCCGCCAGCGCGGCATGGACCTGTGCGTCGCTCGAGGCATCCGACACATCGATGGTCCGCCCGTTTTGGAAATGGTGCACGACGGGTTGGAACTCACCTTCGCCCGCGCCGGGTTTGTCGCCCTGTTGGTAGACGTCCGGGAACGTTCGATCGAACACGGCCTTGATCGCTTTACCGATCAAGTGTCGCGCGACGGCTTGCACGCCTTCTTGCTCGCCTTCGTAGACGAGCTCCACCTTGCCCGTGATCGCGGAGCTCGCGCCGTAGAGGTCGCTGGTCCGCGCGACGGCGTGCGCCTCCGCGTGCGCGAACGCGCGCCGCTCGGCGTTCGAGATCGTGTTCTCGAGGAGCGCGATCGTCAGCCGTGCGCTGACGCCGGAATTCTGGTCGACGAGCTCGCTCGCGCGCGCCTGGAATGCGACCTCTTCGATGATGGTGCGCAAGTAGTTCGGCACCGTGACCTGTGGACTCTTCGGCCGCGCGCTCCATGCTTCCTGCGACGTGATCGCCTGCGCTTCGTCGATCGTGTGCGGGTAGTGCGTCAGGATCTGCGACGAGATCCGGTCGCGCAGCGGCGTGATGATGCTGCCGCGATTCGTGTAGTCCTCGGGATTCGCCGAGAAGACGAGGCAGATGTCGAGCGGCAGCCGCAGCGGGAAACCGCGGATCTGGATGTCGCCTTCCTCGAGGATGTTGAGCAGCCCCACTTGGATGCGCGCCTGCAAGTCGGGGAGCTCGTTGATCGCGAAGATGCCGCGATTGCTGCGCGGGATGATGCCGAAGTGCACGACCTCGGGATCGGCGAACGAGAGGCGCCGATTGGCGGCCTTGATCGGATCGATGTCGCCGATCAGATCGCCGATGGTGACGTCGGGCGTCGCGAGCGTCTCGCGATAGCGCTGAGCTCGCGGAATCCAAGTGATCGGCAGCGCATCACCTTCCGACGCGACGCGCTGCTGGCACGTCGTGCACACCGGAGCGAGCGGATCGTCATTGATCTCACAGCCGGTGATGGCGGGGATCTCTTCGTCGAGCAGTTCCGCCAAGCCGCGCAAGAGCCGCGTCTTCGCCTGACCGCGCAACCCGAGCAGGATGAAGTCGTGCTTCGAGAGCAGCGCGTTCGCGATTTGCGGAATCACCGTCTGGTCGTAGCCGACGATGCCCGTGAACAGCGGTCGCCCTTCTTGCAGCCGCCGGATCACGTTCGCGCGCAGCTCGTCCTTCACGCTGCGGCGTGTCCAACCGGACTTCTTCAGCTGGCCGAGTGTCTTGATGGTTTGCATGAGTTCGATTGCGCGCCGCTCAACGCGCGCTCGTGAGACGCTGCAGCATCGCGTCGAGTTCCGCGTCG
>JANLUN010000110.1:0-1541 GCA_031363505.1 Planctomycetota bacterium
CTTCGCTGTGCGCGCGCCCGTCGATGCCGTGATCGTTCCAATCGAACAAGTACACGAGGTTGTCTAGACCGAGGCCCCACGCCGAATGCTTGACCTCGTGGTGCGCGCCGGCCGTGTGGCCGCCCTCGCCTTCCATCGCGAACACCTTCACGTCACCCGCACCGGCGTGTTTCAGGGCAACCGCTTCACCGAGCGCGGCCGGCGCGCCGTGACCCGATGGACCGGTGTTGAATTTGAAGAAGAGCGTCTTGCCCTCCATCTCCGCGTGGCCGGGCAGTCCCTTGTTGTGGCGCAGCGTGAGCAAATCCTGCCAGTACAGCGCGCGCTCGCCCGCATGCGGCACGAGGAAGCGCTTGTCGCCGGTCATTTCGAAGCGCGCGCGCAGCGCCTCGTTGTAGACGGCGAGCATCGCGTAGACGAGCGGGTTGCAGTGACCGGCGACGAGGACGAATCGGTCGCCGAACGCCGCTTCGGGATGCCGCAGATCCCAGCGCATTCCCGCGCCGAGCGTCGACGCGACCATCAACGGAACCTTCGACCGCGAACCGCCGGGGTGTCCGGACTGACGCAGGTTCAGCATCAGATCGATGCACTGGTCGATCAGGTCGCCGACCTTTTGCCAGTGGTGGAAGTGACGCGAGAGTTCTTGGAAGGTCGGCTTCGAGAGGGTTTGCATGCGTCGTAAGCGGGGGCTGCGGTTGTGCGAGAAGCGCGCAGTATAGCGCTCGCGAACGACCACGCCCCGCGCGAGCCGGAGCTCGCTCGCGGCTTCACGGCCGATGTTCCGCCGACCCTCGGCTACCCCTCGGCGGCTTCGCGCCGGCGCGCGTCAGAGCTTCGCCGTCGCCGACTTGCGCCGCAGCTGCAAGACGAGCGCGTCGGGATCGATCAGCACGCTCTCGGGCTCGAACGGGCAGCGGATCACGACCTCTTGTGATTCGCCCGCGCCGAGGGTGATCGTCGTGCGCGACTCCTTCCACACCTTGTCGGGGTCGCCCTCGTCCGTCGGTGCGAGATCCGGCGCCTCATCCACCGACACGGCCGCTTCGGCCGACTTCTCGGCGGCGGACACGACGTTCACGTCGTCCATCGTCGAATTCGAGCGAGGCGTCGCGCCGTCGGTCGTCGAACGAGCAGCTGCGTCCTCGTCGTCCTCCGGGAAGCGTTCTCCGCGCACCACCGCGACTTGAACCGGCATGCGGCCCGTGCCGCTGTTCTGAACGCGTGCGCGGACTTCCCATTGCCCGTCGTCGGCTCGCTCCTTCTTGGCGTCGGTGAGCTTGTACTCGGGCATGTTGACCTGGAAGAACCACTGCTCCACGAACGCGTCGAACGCAGCCGTGTCCGTCGCGTGCTCGCGCATCACCGCGACGAAGTCCTGCAGCACGGGATGGTCCGGACCTTTCTCGAAGCGCCGGATGAAGTCGCGGCAACCTGCGAGCGCGTTGTCGGGCCCCATCTCGTTGAGGAGCATCCAGAACACCCAACCGCCCTTGTCGTACGTGACGGTCGTGTCGCCGCTGCGCGTGCCGTCGATCTTG
>JANLUN010000229.1:0-9128 GCA_031363505.1 Planctomycetota bacterium
ATGGACTCGGCGCTCCGCGAGACGCCACGAACCGCGCTCGAGGAGCCGACCCTCACCTGGAACCCGGTCCGCCCGCTGATCGGGTTCGACAAGGACGAGACGATCGAGCTCGCGCGCAAGATCGGCACGTTCGACATCTCGAGCAAGTCCGAGCCGGACTGCTGCTCGCTGTTCATGCCGAGCCATCCGATCCTGCGCGGGAAGACGGAGATCTGCGAAGCCGTCGAAGCGCGCCTCGACGTCGAGGGGCAGGTCGCACGCGCGGTCGCCGCCATCGAGATCCATGACATCGAGAGCGAGGTCTGAGCGCGACGAGGCCCGCATGAAACGATGGCCGATTGGACTGGCGCTGATCGGTACCCTGCTCGCCGTCGGCATCGGCGTGTGCGCGGACCGCGAGGACGCACGTGAGCGCGCGGTCGAGTGGACGAGGGTCGATGCGCCGGCACCGGCAACGACGCCGGCTCCGACGCCAGCACAGTCGCTCGAGGCGGCGAATGCGATCGAAGCACCGCTTGAGCCGAGTGCTCCGTCGCGAAACTCCGTCGGGAGCGCCGACGCCAATGCAGCGCTGGTCTTCGATGTCGTGGGTTCGGACGGCGCACCTGTTTCGAACGTGAGGGTCGTGCTGACTCGCGCGGAGAAGCTGCTCGAGAATCGCTTCGAGGCATCGGGCGGCCGCGTTTCGTTTCGACCGCTCGGTCGCGACATCGAAGTGTTCGTCCTGACGCAACACGTGATGCGCCTGCGAACGCATCTCGAGGACGCCGTCGGCCATCACGTTCTGCAGCTTCCCCCGGGCGTGACGCTGCGCGGAACGGTGCTCGTCGACGATGCGCCGCCTGGAAAGCGGCTTCGGATCGCGGCCGAGAGTCGCGACGAAAACGCCGGGCTCGTGCCGCCGCCGGCGTTCGTGCAACGCCAGATCGACTTCCGCGGATACGAAGGTCGTCCATCGCTCGCGGTCGAGTGCGCTCCCGACGGACGCTTCGAGCTCCGCGATTTGCCGGCGGCGTGGATCGGCACGCTGTATGGCCCGAGCGAGTATCTCAGCGAGAACGACGGCCCGCTCGAGATCACCGACGTGAGCCGCGAAGTCGTCTTGCGATTGCGCGAGCGAGCCGCGATCACAGGCCGCGTCGTGATGCCGAACTCGACGGGCGGAGCGTCGAACGCGTACGGACTCTGGAACGCGGAGTGCTCGGACGGCGAAGCGTCTGACGAGCTCAGATCCGACGCGAGCGGACGGTTCCGCGTCCCGATGCCGTGCGGTAACTTGAAACAGTTCACAGCGACGATCGCCATCGCCGGCATCGGGCGCGCTGCGATCGAGCGGCACGACATTCCGGCGACGGGACTCGACGTCGGCGACGTCGTGCTCGAGCCCGCACGCGACATCGAGTTCGTCGTGCGCGATTCAAAAGGCCGGCCGATCGAAGGCGCGATCACGGCGACGCTCGACGCGCTGCCGATCGAGAGCGCGCCGACGGACGCCGACGGCAAGGGCACTCTCCCCGCAGTGCCCGAATCGACCGATCTCGTGCGCGTTCGCGCGCTCGGCTATCGAGAAACGATGCGCGGCCTCGAGAGCGGTTCGACGAGCGGTAGAGCTGCGATCGACGTCGTTCTCGAGCCGCTCCCGCAACTGGAGATCGTCGTCGAGCAACGCAACCGCCAGCCCGCGCTCGGTGTGTTCGTGCGCCTCACGTGTCGAGGAGAGCCTCCGTTCGTCGACGAGAGCGGTCGGCCTTCGGCGCGCAATCGACCGCCGTTCTTGAGGGAGGACAGCGACGGCTCGGCGCCCATTCAGGTCGAGCTGGGTGCGCCGAAACCGTTCCGGCGCGTGACGCGACGCGGCGATTCGTTCAAGGACTGGGAGTTCCAGCTGCGCTACGCAGTGGATCGCGACGGACGATTGCGGATTCCGGGGCTGAGCCCGGACGCGTCGTTGACGGCGCAAGTCGAAGACGTGACCGGCGCGGTTCTGGCAAAGAGCGAGATCGCGCCGGCGTTCCTCCAATCGGATGCTCCGTTCCGAATCGTCATCGACGGCCCGCCGTGCACGCTCGAGCTCCTCGTGCTCGACGCGGAGCGAAAGCCGCTCCGCGGCGCGAAGGTGTCGGCGAAAACGGACGGCGAGAACGTCGCGATAACGCTCGACGACGGAATCGCGCAAGTGACGCCGATCTATGCCAAGAGCGTCGATCTACGCGTCGATCTGGCCGGCTTCTTCCCGTTGCGCCTCGACGGGATCGCGGTCACGCACACGTTCGAGCGGCGCGAGGTCGTGATGACGATCGGTCTGACAGTGCACACGCGTGTGGTCGACGCGTCGGGCGCAGCGGTGGCTGCGGAGGGAGTCGAGGCAAAGCTCAATACGCGCAAGGTAGGCAAGGTGTCGCGCTGCGTGATCGACGACGAGTGCTTCCGCATCGACGATCTGCCGGAGCAAACGGTTCAGCTCTCTGCGTTCGTCGAAGGCGTGCGCCTCTCGAAAGAGCACGACCCGCGCGAACAAGTGGCCGTGATCGAGATCCCGGCGCACGGCAGCGTGCTCCTCGAGTTCTCGGAACCGCTCGTGCCGCCGTCTCGATTCGTCGTCGCGCTCACGCGCGAGCCCGACGCCAATGGGACCCCGTCGTCCAGTGCCGAGGTGGTGCGCACGGTTCCGCGAGATGCGCCGACCATGTCGCTCGAGATGCCCGTCGTCTTTCCGGGGCGGTTTACCGCGGAGGTGACGGAGATGAATCCGGCGGAGGGCGAGGGTCCACGAAGGTGTCGAGTGGAAGGCGTCGTCGTCAGTGCGCGCGAGCGCACTGTCGTTCGCGCGGTGCTCTCCCGCGCGAACTGATCTCCCTCAAATCGCCCCGTCCGTTTCCCTGCGCCCGCTTGCTACCCTCTGCCGCGCATGAATCGGAGCATCGCGCTCTTCGTCGCCCTGGTCCTCTTGCTCGCGCACATCCTCGCCATCCACAACGATGGCGAGGGTTACTTCGCGTACCCCTACGACCAGGCCTACGTCGCGCTGCGCCTCGCGAAAAACCTCGTCGTCGAGGGCGAGCTGCGTTGGAACCTCGGCACGCCCGCGTTCGAGAGCTACCCGTCGATGCTGTGGGTCGGCGTCGCCGCGATCGGTGAGCGCCTCGCGATCGCCGTCACCACCGTCAAGGTGCACCTGTTTCTGCAGATGGTCGGCGTCCTGTCGGTCCTCTTCACCGTCATCATGGCCGCGCACTTCCGCGCCGATCGCGCGGCGGGACTGATCGCGCCGCTGCTCCTCGTCACGAGCGGGAGCGTCGCGGCGGCTGCGGCGAGCGGTCTCGAGACCGCGCTGCTCATGCTGACGATCGTGGCGTCGTTCTGGAGCCTCGAGCGCGGTTACTCGCGGCGATTCGCGCTCGCGCTCACCGCCTGCGTCCTGGTCAGGCCGGAAGGCGTCGTGATCGTGATCGGCTTGTTCGCGCTGCGACTGCTGGAGCGCGCGCGCGCGGGGAACAGTCCGTCGAGCGTCGACAAGTCGCTTCCGCTCGATGCCAACCGCCCGGCGAAAAGCCACGCGGGCTCACGCGCTCTCTGGCCGTTCGTCTTTCCCGTGTTGGCAGTCGCCGGCGAGATGTTCGTTCGACACGGGCTCACGGGAGCCTGGCTGTCGCCCACGCTCGCGACAATGATCCGGCCGCATTCGTACCAGTGGGTCGGCGGACTCTTGGCCCTGCGCGACTTCGTCATCGTCACGGTCAGCCTGCTGCTGCTCGTCTACCCGCTGATCTACTTCGTTCGCCGCCGCCTCTCCACTCTTGGAATGCGCGCGCTCTTCCTCGCCGTCCTGTGGTTCGCGATGTGCGTATGGCAGGGACGCTCGCCGTTGCCATTCGGGGAGAACATGGCGCCCGCGCTTCCGCTGATCTTCTTGGCGATCCAAGAAGGGATGATCGAAGCGCTCGACGGCACGTGGAAGGCCGCGCGGCGGATGGCGCTCGTCGCGCTCATCGTGTGCCTCGGTGGATCGGCGCTCGCCAGCAAAGTTCCCGGGCGAATCGGACCGGTCACGCCCGTCGGATGGCACGAGGCGTGGATGCGACCCTCCGGCTCGGCGCGCTACGGCTTCGAGGCGCCGCTCGGACGCCTCGGCATCATCGAAGAGATCGAGCACACGCGGCGCATGCGCGCGCTCGGCATGTTCATGGGCGAAGAGCTCGAGCCGGGGAGCAGCGTCCTCACGCCATGGCCCGGCATCGTCGGGTACTTGTCGCGACTGCGCATCGTCGATCTCCTCGGCCGCACGAACCCGATGCCGGACACGACGAAACCGGCGGCCTGGACGCGGCGCGAACATGCCGACGTCGTCGCGGCGCTCGAGGCGAATCCCGACTACGTCGTCCCGTGGATCGAGTCGGGCAACTACATCCCGACGATGCCCGACATCGCGCGAACCTGGTTCAACGAGCTCGATGTGCACAGCACCGAGCCCGGCCGGCTCCCTGCGATCGAGCGCGCCTTACGGGAATTCGAGCTGATCACGGTGCCGCTCGCTGCTGAGAAGCGCGCCACCGCGCCGCGGCGCACCGATCCGTTCCTGCTGCTCCGCCGGCGCGATCTGGAGCAACGCCCGAAGCTCTCCATCGCCATCGACAGCGAGGAAGCGCGCGTCGAAGTGCGCCACGCGAGCCACCAGCAACTCGTCGATCTTTCGATCCAAGCCGTCGACGAGCGCGCTCGAACGTGGTGGATGCGCCCGAACGGCGACATGGTCCAGGATGCGCGCGTGCGGGCGCGCGTCGAGATCCTGCTCTACGACACCGGCACGCGCACGATCGAGCTCGCGCGCTTCCATGTGCCCGAGACGATCGACGGATCCCGATTGCGATCACTGCGCGCGGTGCTGCGCAATCCGCGCAGCATGAACGATCACCTGTACGCGCTGGCGAGCGACGAAGCCGTGCATCGGTTCGAGTGAGCGCGTCGCGTCGTCAGTGGATGCCGAATCGCTTCAGCTTCCGGTAGAGCGTGCTCTTGCCGAGCTGCAGCAATCGCGCCGCCGCGAGCTTGTCGCCGCCGACGTGATTCAGCGCGCGCAGCAGCACCTTCTTCTCGTAGACGTCGAGGCTGATCGGATCCTCCTCGTTGATGTCCCACGGGTTCGTTCCGCGCGGGTCGACCGCAGGCCGGCGCGGCGGAACGGTGTGCGTCCCTTGCGCGTTCGGTCCGCTTGGACGTCGCATCGGAATCAGATCGTGCCCGGGCAGATCCTCGTACAAGTCGCGCAGCGCGCGCGGCAGGTCGTCGATGTTGAGCACGCCGCCGCTCGCGCGCGACGAGCCTTGCTCGATGCAATCTTCGAGCTCGCCGACGTTGTCCGGCCACGAGTACTTGCGCAAGAGCCACAGCGCGCCGTCGGCGATCTCGCGCACGCCGCGACGCGAGCCGTAGCGCGCGAGAAAGTGCGCGGCGAGGAGATCGATGTCCTCCGGTCGCTCGGCGAGAGTCGGAACGCGGATGTGCGTGCGCTGGAAGCGTGTGACCAGCGCGCTCGACAGCCGGTCCTCGGCCACGGCTCCGTCGAGCGCCACGGTCGTCGACGCGATCAAGCGGACGTCGATGCGTTCGGCGCGCGTCGATCCTTGGCGGTAGAGCGTGCCCTGCTCGAGGAAGAGCTGCAGCCGCTCCTGCACCGGCTTCGGAACGTCGGTGAGGTCCTCGAGGAAGAGCGTGCCGTCCTGCGCGAGATGGAACAGCCCCGGTACGTCGCACTGGCTGCCGGGCACGGAACCCTTCGCGCAGCCGAAGAGCTCGCGTTCGAGGTTCTCGGGGCTGATCGCACTGCAACGCACCTGCAGGAATGCGCCGGTCGACGAGCCGCTGTAGTGAATCGTGCGCGCGACGCGTTCTTTCCCGGTGCCGCGCGCGCCTTCGATGAGCACGGGCTCCGCGGATTGGCTCGCTTGCACGACGGCTTGTCGCAGCTGTTCCGCGGCTGGACTGGCGCCGATCAGCGACTCCGGCTGGAACATCTCGCGCGCGGCTTCGAGCAAGGCGCCGATCTCGTGTCGCGCGAGCCCCGAACTCGGTGCGCGCGACGCCTCCGCCGCGAGGCGTCGTTTCAAAGCGTCGCAGAACAGCACGATCCGCAAACCCGGATCGTGCTCGCCGGGATGCGCAACGAGCGGGATCACCGTCGCGGTGATCGATCGCGGCGCGTGGCCCTTGCGCGCGGCAAGGTCGAAACGGAATCCTTCGCGCGGTTCGATGCGGGCGTCGCGGACGAAGGCTTCCAAGCGGCTGGCCGGCGTCAAGCTCGCCAGATGGCGCCCTTCGAGGCGGTTGCCGAGGATCTCGCAAGCGCCGCGGTCGGCGTGGCGGACGAGACCTTCGGCGTCGACCACGAGCACACCCTCCGGCCGGCCGCCGGCGATCTCGCGCAATGCGCTCGCGTGGTCTCCACCAATTGAAGTCGCGCCCGCTGAGCTCTGCGCGTTCGGCACGCGCTCCTCGGTGCCGCGTTGCAGCCGCTCGTGATGGACCCGCAACTCGGCGGCCATCGTCAGCACTTCGCGACGCTGCTTGAGCAGGAGCCGCAACACATGCTCGAGGGTCGGCAGCTCGGCGCGCGCGATGTAGCCGTCGCAGCCGGCGTCGTACGCGCGCTGCAGCTCCTCGGCGGTCGGCGTCTGGTGATGGAACAGCACGACCGGGACCTGATTGGTCTCGGGGATTCCCTTCAGACGTCGGCACACCTCGCATCCGTCGATGCCGGAGCTCAATACCGACGCGACCAGGATCAGGTCGTGGTGATTGGCGCGCGCCGCTACGAGTCCGCGCGCGCCGCTGTCGGCTTGCGTGATTTCATAGCCGCACGACGTCAGCCTGCTTTTCAGGATGACGCGGTTGCCGGAATCTTCATCGACGACGAGTATGCGGCTCAAAAGCACCTCCCCTGGAGCGGCGAGCCGGCACTGACCGCGACGCTCCTACAACGGCGTACGAAATCCCTTGCAAGGAGCTCGCGGTCGGCAGCGACGAGCCCGGCACCGCCGATCGACTGCATGAAAGTAACGGCATCCATGCGGTGTGCAAGGGTGCGTCGGCGGATAAACGCACGTGGTCAGGAGAACTCTCGACGAGCGTGCGAGTTGAAGCGCGCGGAAATGCGCGAGCGCGCGCGACGACTCGCGTCGTGTCGTGGCACTTCGCGCTTCGATCGCTCCGCGGGATTGCGCGCACTCGAGCACCGCGACGCGAGACGACGATCACGAAGCACGTGATCGCCCCGCGGCTCGCTCGACTTCGAGCGGTGAATCGCGTGAATCGGCGCTCCGCACCGCGCGAACTCGAGCCTGCGCTCCGTGTGCTCGAATGCGGCATCGAAGCGCGGGGCGTCATCGCGCGGGGGTGGGCGATGAGGGATTCGAACCCCCGACTTCCTCCGTGTAGGGGAGGCACTCTAGCCGCTGAGTTAATCGCCCCGGCTCCCACTCGCGGCGCGACACGTTATCCTGCTCGTCCCTCGCGCTCCACTCGTGAGCGCCCTCTCGCCCCCAGATCGGCCCCGCAGGGGTCGTCGAGCCTCGCCTCCCCCCTGGAGCTTCCAAGCACTCATGCGCATCGCTGTCGTCGGCACGGGTTACGTCGGACTGGTCGCAGGAACTTGCTTCGCGGAGAGCGGCAACAACGTCGCCTGCATCGACATCGACACGAACAAGATCGAGGGGCTACGGCGCGGTCAGGTTCCGATCTACGAGCCCGGTCTCGAGGAGCTCTTGCGCCGCAACGTGAACGACGGGCGCCTCTCGTTCACGACCAGCTACGAAGAGGGCATGAAGCGCGCGCAGGTCGTCTTCATCGCCGTCGGTACGCCGCCCGGCCAGAACGGCAGCGCCGACTTGAAGTACGTCCTCGACGCGGCGCGCTCGATCGCGAAGCACATGACCGACTACACGGTCGTGGTCGACAAGTCGACCGTGCCGGTCGGCACCGCGAAGCGCGTGGCCACGGCCATGCGCGAGAACACGAAGTGCCAGTTCGACGTGGTCAGCAACCCCGAGTTCTTGAAGGAGGGCGCCGCTATCGACGACTTCCTCAAGCCGGACCGCGTTGTGATCGGCACCGACAGTGTCCGCGCGGCGGAGATCATGGACGAGCTCTACGCGCCGTTCGTGCGCACCGGCAATCCGATCATCCACATGGACATCGCGTCGGCGGAGCTCACCAAGTACGCCGCAAATGCCATGCTCGCCACGCGCATCTCGTTCATGAACGAGATCGCGAACATCTGCTCGCGCGTTGGCGCCAACATCGACGCGGTGCGCAAGGGCATCGGATCGGACGCGCGCATCGGATCGCGGTTCCTGTTCGCCGGCATCGGCTACGGCGGGTCGTGCTTCCCGAAGGACGTGCAGGCGGTCATCAGCACGGCCAAGGAGCTCGACTACGACTTCAAGATCTTGAAGGCGGTCGAAGCGGTCAACGAACGGCAGAAGAAGCTCCTCGTCGAGATGATCCAAGCGCGCTTCGGTCAGAAGCTCGAGGGTCGTCGATTCGCGGTGTGGGGTCTGTCGTTCAAGCCCAACACCGATGACATGCGGGAGGCGCCGGCGCTCGTCGTCGTCGAGTCCCTGCTCGCGGCGGGCGCGAAGATCACGGCCTACGATCCCGAGGCGATGAAGGAAGCGCAGCGCCACCATTTCGGCGACCGGATCGAGTACGCGCAGGGGCCCATGGCTGCGCTCGAGGGCGCCGACGCGCTCGTCGTCATCACGGAGTGGAACGAGTTCCGCCGGCCGGATTTCGAAGCGGTCAAGGCCGCGCTCAAGACGCCGACGATCTTCGACGGCCGCAACATCTACCCGCGCGCCACTCTCGAGAAGCTGGGCTTCGCCTACTACGGCGTCGGCTGCTGAGCCGCGGCAGCGGGCAGAGGGTGCGGACAGTCCGGGCGAAGAAAGGCGCAGAGGCCTAGAGCGCTGGCAGCGTGCGCGAAGTGAACCGCGCACAGGAAGGGCGCTCGACGTCGCGGGACCCACCGATGGAAGATCGCCCTGTCGTTTCCGCGCGCATGCGCGAAGCGAACCGCGCACAGGAAGGGCGCTCGACGTCGCGGGACCCACCGATGGAAGATCGCCCTGTCGTTT
>JANLUN010000231.1:0-2055 GCA_031363505.1 Planctomycetota bacterium
GCGCCGTGTCGAAGGTGTGCCAGAGCGCGCAGCGCGACTTGCAAGCGGCCTGCGTCCCATTCGCTCGTGAAAAGTTCGGCTTCGATCGGCGTCGGCGGGCCCGGCCACGAGCACTCGCACCAGGCGCACAGGCGTGACGCCGCGCGCGCGAGATTGCCGGGCTGGAATTCCATGCGCGCGAGATCGATCAACTCGTCCGGCTGCGCGGGCCGCAGCGCGCCGCGGCGCAGTTCCGTCGTCGCGACGTTCAAGAGCTGGCGCATCGGCCAGCCGAGTCGGTCGGCGATTTCGACGAGATTTGATTGCCCGTCGCACTGTTCGAAGAACCGTTCCGATCCGCGCGCGGGTTCGGCGATCGGAACGAGCACGACGTGCGCGCTCGTGATCAGGCTCTCACCCGCGCTCAGCGCTTCGTCTTGGAGACGCGCGTACTCCAGTAGCATCGCCTCGACGGGAAGCGGCGCGCAGAAGATCGCGTCGCGCCTTGGCCCGGCACGCGCGGTGCCGGGCTCGCTCGCGGAGAGCGACGGTTCCGCGGGTCGCTCGGGCAACGGGCCCGGATTGAAGCGGAAGTGAACGTTTTCCGAATCGAGATGGTGGTAGAGATCCTCGAGGCGCTGCGCGCGCGCGATCTCCGTCATGCGCAGCGAGTCGATGCGGAAGTCGGGGTCTTTGACCCACGCTTGTCGCACGCGATTGCGCCACAGCTCCGGATCCTCGTCGGGGTCCGGCAATAGATGGAGTAATCCCCCCGCGAGACCCAAGGTGGAACGTGATCCACCCCGAGCGTGCAGCGTGAGAACCCCATCTCGGCCGCGCGCGAGACTCTGGAGAAGATCCGCTAGGCCGATGCCGCCGACGTCGCCCTGAAAGCTCATCTGGTGCGCTCCCTATCGGCGGGCGTCACGCAGATATTGAGGATCAGACACGACTTCGGGCGCGCAGTCGCGCGAGATCCGAAGGCGTGTCGAGGTCGTCCAAGACTTCCTTACAGCCGACGTCGATCGACCACAGCGGGCGAGCTTCCGCACGCAACTCGCGCAGCGGAAGGTCCGGCGCAGCGTGTTGCAATCGTGATACGAGCTCGCGACCGATCACGATCGGATGCCCGAAGCGCACTGCCCCGGACTTTTTTTCTGCATCGAGGGCCGCGCTCGGCGCGAGCCATCCCAGCGCGGGTGACCCGGCGTCCCTCCACGCGATGCGCAGCGCTTCGAACACGGCAAATGGAACGAGCGGGACGTCGACCGGCGCGACGACGAGATCTAGCCCCGGCCGGCACGCGTGCGCGAGCGCGAGCCCGCCCGCGCGGCCGGCCGCCCACGCGGGATTGAAGACGACCTCGACCCTGGATGGAACGCGCGCCGAAATCGCGGCGTGATCGGCGCCCGTGACGACGAGCGGCGGCGTTTCGTCGAACCCCATGCCCGCGTCCGTGAGGAGCTCGAGCGGATTCTTCGGCGTGATGGAGACCAGCGCCTTGCACTCACCGAGGCGTGTGCTGGCGCCCGCGGCGAGGATCACGAGCGCCGGCTTCACGACGCCACGTAGCGGTCGTAGAGAGCGCGCGCGCGTCCGAGATCGGACGTGCCTTCGATCAAGGCGCGGCCGTCGCGGAAGACCGTGATCCGCTGCTTCTCGACCTCGAATCGCAGCATTAGCTCCTTATGCTCGATGCGCTGCGCGACTCCGTACAACGCGCGTGCGAGCGCCGCGAGATCGGGCGGAGCGGTGAGACCGCGCACTTGCACGGCGTTCCGTCCGCACAGCGAGAGCGCGTTCTCGACGTGCGGTCGCAACAAGAACGGGAACTCGCGGGCCGCGCAGCACGGGCAGCGTTCGTCGAGTGCGACCGCGATCTCTCGCACGCGTCCCGACCAGGCGTCGAACTCGCACAGCTTCGGCTCGAACTCGAGATTGCCGGACAAGATGCGCAGCGCGAGTCCGGATTGCATCGCGGCGACGAGTGCGACCGCAGGTTGGAGGACGCCGTCGGTTTCGCACGTCGGCAGGCTCGACACGGGCGGTACTTCCGGAAAGACGCAGCGCAGACAC
>JANLUN010000286.1:0-5088 GCA_031363505.1 Planctomycetota bacterium
TACATGTCGCCTCTGCGTTTCTGGCCGAGTCATTGGCTCGCTTCGTGGCGCATCGCGCGGTCCGCCCGGCGCGCCGACATCGTTCACGCGATCAAGGACTATCCGCACAACTACGCGGGGCTCATCGGCGCGCGGATCGCGAAACGCCCGTGCATCGCCACGGCGCACGGAACGTACAGCGTGCAGCCTCTCGTCGACGCGCGTCACGCGCAGCGCGCGCGCTGGACGTACCGGCACTTGGCGGCGCTGATCACGGTCAGCCGCTACACGCGCTCGCGCTTGCTCGAGATCCTGAACCCGTCCGAGCTCGATCGCGAGCAGGTTCACGTCATCCCGAATGCGGTGTCCGCGGCGCACTACGCGAGCCCGCGTGTCCTCGGGAAGAGACCGTGGCACGACACTCCGTTCACGCTGTCGATCGGCGAGGTCAAGGAGCGCAAAGGCCATCACCTCGCGCTCGCCGCGTGGTGCCGCGCGGCGGCGAAACGTCCGGCGCTCCATCACTATCTCGTGGGGAAGCAGACCGGGGACGCGTACTACGCGTCGCTCGTCGGGATGGTGCGGCGCGCGGGGCTCGCGGATCGCGTGCACTTCCTCGGCAACGTGTCGGAGGACGAAAAAGTCGATCTCCTGCAGCGCGCGCGTGTGTTCGTTCACACGCCCGTGACCGCATCGGACGGGGGATTCGAGGGCTTCGGCATCGTGTATCTAGAGGCGTCTGCGAGCGGAACGCCCGTGATCGGCACGCGCGACTGCGGCGCCGAGGACGCAATTGACGACGGCGTGACCGGTTTCCTCGTCGAGCAGACCGAGGCGGCCGTTCAGAACGCGCTCGAGCGACTTCTCGATGACGACGCGCTGCGCGATCGCATCAGCCGCGCGGGGCGCGAGCGATCCGCACGCTCGTCGTGGACCGAGAACGCGCGCGCGGTGCTCGCGATCTACGATCGCATCCTGCTTTCGAATCCGGACGCGAGCGCACCGTCGCAATCCAGCCGATAGACTTCCCGCGCGCGAGCCGATTCGCCTGGCCGCGCCGACGACGCCGATGCGCATCCTCTTCCTGAACGAGCTCTCCGATCCGCGCATCGGTTCGTCGGTTCGTCAGATGTACCAAGCGGCCGCGGCGCTTCGCGCACAGGGCCACGAGACGGCGCTCGTCACCTGCACGGAGGATCCGGCCCAAGCGACGCCGACGACGATCGAGGGCCTCGAGGTCTTCCGGCTCCACTCGAGCTACAACGTCCGCTACCGCAGCTTCGTGTCGCTCGACAACGCGCAGATTCGAAAGCCGTTCCGCGAGATCCTCGAAACGTGGCGGCCGGACGTGGTGCACAGCCATCTGCTGCACACGCACCTTGGGTACGCGTCGCTCACGGCGGCGCGCGAGTTCGGTGCCGGCGTCGTGTTCACCGCGCACGACGTGATGACGTTCTGCTACCAGAAGCTGACGTGCTTCCACGGCGGCGAGGAACACGGCGGCGAGTTACGCGACTACGCGGCCTACTGGCAGAAGTGCATTCCGTGCCAACGCCTGCGCTACAACCCGTGGCGGAACGCGTCTATCAGGCGCGTGCTCTCGCGCGACGTGCATCGTCTGACTGTCGTTTCGGACGAGCTCGGACGCGTGCTGCGCGCGAATCGGATCCGTGTCGACCGCACCATTCACAATGCGATCGAGCTGCGGTCGAAGCTCCCGGATGCGCACGCCGTCGCGGCGCTGCGCGGCAAGTTCGGCCTCGAAGGCAAGCGCGTGATCGCGATCGGCGGCCGATTGCACGAGAAGAAAGGCGTGACGCAGCTCCTGCGCATGCTGGCGCTGCTCGCGCCGGAGTTTCCCGACTTGGTGCTGCTCGTCATGGGCAAGCGCGACGTGTACGAGCGCGAGTTCGAGCCCATCGCGCGGCAGCTCGGTGTCGCGGAGCGCGTGGTCGCAACCGGGTGGCTCGACGGGGACGAGCTGCAGGCCGCGTACTCCGCCACGGACGTGTTCGTGACCCCGTCGATCTGCTTCGACACGTTCGGCCTCGTCAATCTCGAGGCGATGGAGCACAAGAAGCCCGTGGTCGCGACCATTTTCGGTGGCAGCCCCGAGGTCGTTGCGGAGGGTCGGACGGGCTTCCTCGAGAACCCATTCGACGTTTCCTCATTTGCGGACCGTGTGCGCGCGCTGCTCGTCGACGCGAGCCTGCGCGAACGTATGGGGGCTGCGGGGCATCAGCGCCTGCTCGCGCACTTCACGATCGATCGTCTGGCGCGCGAATGGATGGAGGAGTACGAGCGCGCCCGAGCGCTTCTCGAGCGCCGCAAAGTTCCTTCACGAGTCGGCCCACCAGCGGACGATTAAGGCCTATACAAGGCCGTTCTCAGGCGCCGCGGCGGTTGTGCGAAGGTGGGGGGTGGGGTACAGTTTGGCGCTAAGCCAGAGATCCCCGCATGGCCCTGCAGGCAGCCGCGGTCGATCTCCAATTCGTTCTGCAGCAGCCCTTTGGCCACGGCACCCGACTGATGCGCAAAACTCTTCTCACCTACGTCAAGCCGCACGTCCAAGAGGACCCGCTGGCGATGATCCTGGGGATCCCTTACCTCGGCGCGTGCCTCGAGAAGGAAAAGATTCCCGTCGAGCTGTGCGACGAGCGCATCGTCAACGACCAGTACATGCGCGAGGCGATCGATCGAAACGACATCATCGGTTTCGACGCGCTGACTCCGAACATCCGCCGCGCGATCGCTTGGGCGAAGTACGCGAAGGCGCGCGGCAAGGTCACCTTGATGGGCGGGCCCCATGCATCGGTCGACCAGGGCGTCTTCCTCGACTCGGGACACTTCGACTTCGTGTTAAAAGGCGAGGCTGAGGAAACGCTGCCTGCGTTCCTGAAGGCGTACGACGGCAACGACGAGGCCGGACTGCAGTCGATCGCGGGCCTCGCGGCCATGCGCGACGGCGCGATGTGGATCGACAACCCGGCGCCGCCGCTGATCAAGAAGCTCGACGAGCTGCCGATCCCCGCGCGCCACCTGCTCCCGATGGATCGTTACTTCCAGCTCAACCCCGAGAAGCTGGCGTACATCTTCACGACGCGCGGTTGCCCGTTCAAATGCATCTTCTGCCAGAAGGAGCTCACGGGCCGCGGCTTCCGAGTGCGTTCGACCGAGATGATCGTCGACGAGCTCGAGCACATCGTGAAGACGTACAACCCGGGCGTGATCTTGTTCGTCGACGAGATCCTCACGCTGCGCCGCAAGCGCATCCACGAGATGTGCGCCGAGATCCTGCGCCGCAACTTGAAATTCGAGTGGATCGCGAACACGCGCGCGGACTGCGTCGATTATCCGCTGCTCAAGCACATGCACCGCGCCGGTTGCCGCCGCATCTACTACGGCTGGGAATCGGGCAGCCAGCGCATGCTCGACGTCCTCAAGAAAGACCTCACGCCGGAAGTGATCGTCGACGCCGCGCGTATGACGCGCCGCGCCGGCATCTGGGCCAAGGTGTACTTGATCGTCGGATCGCCGGGTGAAACGCGCGAAGACATCGAAGAGACCGAGAAGGTGCTCAAGCTCGCCGGTCCCGACCTCGTGCGCGTCAGCGTGTTCAACCCGCTGATCGGCACCGAGAGCTGGGACGGCTACCTCGCGAACATCGATCTCTCGGACTTGTCCGAGAACTACGTCAGCAGCAACCGCTCGGCGTACAAGCACGAGCACTTCACGCAGGTGGAGCTCGAAGAGCTGCGCAAGAACATGGTGCGCTCGTACGAGCGCTGGTACTACGGCTACAGCCGCCGCGCGAAGCGCTTCATGGAGCGCGCGATGTACTACATGGAGAATCCGCAGTTCGGGAAAAAGCGCTTGGGTCGCGCGGTCGGTCTCGTGCCGCCGCCGAAGCGCGACATCGTGAAGAGCAACGGCGTCTCGACGGTCTGAGCGCACCGCGGCCAAGCGATTCAACGGGCCCTGCCGGCGAAAAAGCGGCGGGGCCCGCTGCATTTGCCGGGTTCACCAGAGCGTGAAGAGCATCGTCTCCATCACGAGTGCCTGAACGAGCCCCGCGGCGAGCAAGAGCCGCAGCGAGCCGTTCGTGAACGGACCGCGCGAGATCGCGATCGCGACGAGCCAGGGGATCGCGAACAGCCAGATGCGCTCGGTCTCCATGAAGTAGATCCCGCCGAAGACCATGACGAGGAGCGTGAGGGCGAACGCGGCGCTCCAGGGGTTCTTCCAAACCGCTCGACCCGTGTACGCGGCCGCGACGATGCCCAAGCCGGAACCGATCAGGAACGCCGCGCCGTTGCCGTAGAACAGGACGCCGTAGAGATCGTGCGCGTAGCGTCCGACCACGCGGCTCATGAACTCGAAGTTGCTGCGCTTCGCTTCCGCGAGACACGACCATATCGCGAAGTCGGTCGCGAGATAGAGCAGGGCGCCCGTCGCCGCGTAGCTCGCGCCGATCGTCATCAGTGATTCGATCACGCGCCGCGGCGACCGTCGGCCGGCGAGCACGATCGCGATGCCGATGGCGAGCCCCAGCGGAAACGTCGAGAAGCTGAAGCACGTCGCGACGAAGAGCGCGCAGCCCGTGAGCGCGGGTGCGAGAAACCGTCGCGCAGAATCGCCGCCGAGCGACGCGAGGGAACGCGTTGCGAGCCACAACGCGATTCCGGCCGGCAAGACGAACAGCGCGTCCATCGACGTGCACGCGAAGTCGAGGACGGACGGCGAAGCGAGCAGGAGCAGCACGCCTTGACGCGCGGCCGCTTCGCCGTGCATCCGAGCGAGCGCTCGGTAGACGAACGGCAACGCCAGCGCGAAGCACGCGAGCACGGCGATTCCGGCTGCGAGCGGGCTCGTGCCGAACCACTGGCCGACGGCGTAGAGCAGAATGGCGTGCCCGGGCGGGAAGTGACGTCCGTGCAGTGAGAGCGAAGGCATCCGCTCCACGTAGTGCGCGAGGAACGCACGCAGATCGTCGACCGCGAGCGCGTCGAAATAGACCTCTTCGTTCGGGTAGATCAGGAACTGCGTTCCGAGCTCCCCGAGACCCTGACGGATGACGAAGAGCGACACGGGCAGCACGACGCCGAGCGC
>JANLUN010000122.1:0-2256 GCA_031363505.1 Planctomycetota bacterium
GTCGCCCTCGGGTTCGCGGGCCAGGCGCTGTTCACATTGCGGATGGTCGTGCAGTGGCTGGCGAGCGAGCGCGAAAAGCGCTCCGTCATCCCGGTCGGGTTCTGGTGGGGAAGCTTGTTCGGCGGCATGCTCTTGCTCGTGTATTTCGTCTGGCGCAAGGACATCGTCGGCATCGTCGGGCAATCGACGGGCGTGTTCATCTACGCGCGGAATCTGAGCCTGATCTACGGCCGTCCGCGCGCCGCCACGTCGAGTGCGCGCGATCCGGGCGGCATGGGCGGGACATCCCGCGCAGCCACCTAGGATCCCCCCCACTTGACTCGTTACCTCGTCACGAGCGCACTTCCGTACGCCAACGGGCCCATCCACTTCGGCCACGTGATCGGCGCGTACCTTCCCGCCGACGTGTACGTGCGCACGCTGCGCATGCAGGGGGAAGAGGTGCTCTACGTGTGCGGCACGGACGAGCACGGTGTCGCGATCACGATCGGCGCCGAGCAGGAGGGCGCGGACTACGCGCAGTACGTCGCGCGTTGGCGGACGTCGATCAAGTCGACGTTCGATCGACTGGGCATCGAGTTCGACATCTGGTCGGGCACGAGCGTCTGTCCCGATCACGTCGAAGCGAGCCAAGACTTTTTCCGGCGCCTCGACGAACGCGGCTATCTGCTCCAGCGCACGAACGAGCAGCTCTATTGCCCGAACGACGAGATGTTCCTGGCCGACCGCTACATCCTCGGCACCTGCCACGAGTGCGGCTTCGAGAAAGCGCGCGGCGACGAGTGTCCGCGCTGCGGCAAGTGGCTCGATCCGCTGCGCATGACGAACACGACCTGCAAGGTGTGCGGCACGACGCCCGAGAAGCGCACGACGAAGCACTGGTACCTCGACCTGCCGCGCCTGCGCGACGAGCACATCGGTGCCTGGTTCGCGGACCATCCGTGGAAGCCGAACGTCGCGTCGTTCATCGGCAACCAGCTGGCCGAGATCGCACCGCGCCCGATCACGCGCGACATGAAGTGGGGCGTGCCGCTTCCTGAAGATCGCGCGGGCGGCGAGAAGGGCAAAGTGCTCTACGTCTGGTTCGACGCGCCGATCGGGTACCTGTCGATGACGCGCGAGTGGGCGCGCAAGGCCGGCCGGCCCGACGACTGGAAACGCTGGTGGCAATCGACCGATTCGCGCCTCGTACATTTCATCGGCAAGGACAACATCCCGTTCCACTGCCTCGTGTTTCCGTCGATGCTCTACGGCGTGAAGCAGGAGTACGTGCTGCCTTGGCAGGTGCCCGCGAACGAGTTCTACAACCTGCAGGGCGCCAAGTTCTCGACGTCGCAGAACTGGACCATCCCGCTCGATCCGTTCTTCGCGAAGTACGACCGCGACGTGACGCGCTTCTATCTCCTGTCGAGCGCGCCCGAGACCGCCGACAGCGAGTGGCGCTGGCAAGACTTCCAGTCGTGCGCGAACACGGCGCTCGCCGACACGATCGGCAACTTGGTGACGCGCGTCCTGCGTTTCATCGACAAGTGGTACGAGAGCCGCATCCCGGTGCCCGACGCGAAGCACATCGAGGGCCTCGACCGCTTGCTCCTCACGGAGTGCGGACCGATCGGTGATCCAGGACAGCACGTGCGCGAGTTCCACTTCCGGCGCGCCGCCGAACAACTCCTGCAGAATGCGACGGTCGCGAACGTGTTCGTCGACCGCACGGCGCCGTGGGCGCTGCGCAAGACGGACCCCGAGCTCGCTGCGAGCGCGCTCAACACGTGCTGCGAATGGCTGGCGTGGATCGCACGCTGGATGGCGCCGTTCATGCCGACCAAAGCGCAAGCGCTGTGGACGATGCTCGGCCAGAGCGGCGATGTCTCGACCAGCGGATGGCCGGGCATTCCGCAGCCCGGAACTTGGCGTTCGCTGCCAGGCGGCCAGAAACTCGGCCCGGTCGAAGGCCTCTTCGCCAAGCTCGACGACGAGACTATCCAAGCCGAGATCGCGGACCTCGAAGCGCGAGCGGCGACGTATTCTCCCGCCTGATCCCCGCGAAACGAAGAGGCCGGTCTCCCGGGTTGACCCGGAAGACCGGCCGATGCTGTTGCGGGAGACTCCTAGCGAAGGGTCAGAACGATTCCTTGAGCGCCTTGCCGACTCGGAACCCGACACGTCGGCCGGGTGCGATCGAGATCGGCTCACCAGTGTGCGGGTTGCGTCCGACGCGCGCCTTGCGGCGTTTGAGTTCGAACGTCCCGAAACCCG
>JANLUN010000318.1:0-5377 GCA_031363505.1 Planctomycetota bacterium
GACATGTACGCGGGCGTGCCCATCACGTCGCCGTCCATGGTCACGAGGGGTGAGTCGAGCGCCGCTTCACGCTCGTCGTGCCGCTCGGTCCGTATCGCTGTTACCGGTAACGCAAACTCGGAGCGAAGACGCAGGTCGTGCGCGTCCTTGCGCCCCAGGACGCGCGCCAATCCCCAGTCCATCACGTACACCTCGCCGAAGCTCCCGACCATGACGTTGGCCGGCTTCAGGTCGCGGTGGATCACGCCCTTCGTGTGCGCGTAGGCCATCGACTCGCACACCTTTAGCAACACCGACAACGCGCGCGTTTCGTTCCAGCCCTCTTGGCCCTGAAACACGAAGTCGAACACCTGCTTGAGATCGCGGCCCTTGACGAGCTTCATCGTGAAGTACACGCGCCCCGTGCTGTCGAGACCGAGCTCGTGCACCGGAGCGATGCCCGGGTGATCGAGCTGACCGGTGATCTGGGCCTCTTCGAGGAAACGGCCCACCGTGCGCGCATCGACCGCGGGCGTGTGGCCCTCCGCAGGAATCGCGGCGCGGGGATCGGGTTGACCGAGGATCACCTTCATCGCCAGCGTGCGGCGCAGATCCTCGTCCCACACCTTCAGGATCGCGCCCATTCCGCCGCGCGCGATCTCGCCTTGCAGCTTGTAGCGCGACTCCGTGAGCGTGTGATCCGAGAGCCGCTGCAGGAGCCCGCTCGACGCACCGCTCGCCTCTTCGACGGACGCGCGCTCGAGCGAGATCTCGGGGTCGACTCCCGTGCCGAACTTCGCCCTCAGCCGAGCCGCGAGCGAATCGTGCTCGGATTCGTCTGGAGGCTCTCCCGTGTGTTGCGAACTGTTCATGCGGGACTCGGCACCGCGCGAATCACCGGTCGTGGTCCGAACTCTCGCTCGCGCGGGAAGTCTACGGCCAATTGAGCTGGATGCCGTTCGACATGTTGGTCGTCGCCGGCGAGCAGAATCCAGCCGCCAAGTTGCGATAGAAGAGCTGGTAGTACGCCGTCTGTGCCGGCGGCTGCAGCGTGGCCATCGAAACGGGGCTCGTCTGCGCCGAGTTGGGATAGGTCCACGTCCCCAGCGGCGCTCCGTTCGTACCCGCGTTGTGGCCGCCGAAACGGATCAACTGACCGTCGACGCAGCGCACGCCGTCGCCATTCGCGACGCCGTTCGCATCGCTGGCGTTGCCCTTGAGAAGGAGACCGAACGCGGCGGAGTTCCCGCCGATCACCGTCGTGAAGACGACGGTGTCCGGTGACATGCCGCCCGTCGCGAAAAGCTGCGCGCCGTCAAGGTTGAACGTGTTCGCGCAGCCGTGGCCGGCGGCGCCGCTGGGGCTCGGCACCGTATTCGGCAGCGAGCACGGACACGGCGTCGGGAGCGAGCCATCGCCGGAGCAGAATGTTGTGCCGGGCTTCGACGTCACCGTCAGCTTGACCAACGGGACGAAGATGTTGGCGTTCGTCGGGAACGTATCCATGGAGAGCGAGTACGCGGCGTTGATGCGCAGCACTCCGCTCGATTCGATGTACGGAAACCCGCCGATGCTCGGCGGATTGGGATCAAACATCGTCCCCGAGCCTTGGGACGGCGGGGTCGTGGCGACGTAGAACGAAATGCGGAAGCTGCCGCCCGACGGCAGAGTTGCGGCAATCGGGACGGCTACGGATCCACTCGAGGTAACGGTCGCGTTCGCCGAGGCCACAAGAGCGCCATTGCTCGACTTGTAGATTCGCGCGCCCACGTTCGCGGACGACGCACCGCCGATGAAGAGTCCGTCGAGCGTCATGGTGCTCACGTGGATCCCCGTGGGGGACAGCACGGTGACGTCGACTCCGCGAGTCTCATTGAAGCTCTGCGGAACCGGGGTGAACGTACCCGCGGCGCCTGAAGCGAGGTCGATCGTGGAAGCGAAACCAGCGGCGCCGATGAGCGCGACTGCCATGGCGCTTGCGCAAAGCGAGCGCGCAGCGGCGCGGAGGCTGAGCCCAACTGGTGTCGTGTTTCGGAGTTCGAAGTCGATGGTTGCGTGGGTCGCGTGCATGGTGTTGGCCTCTCGATGAAACGCGTGAGAGAGAACGGTGGCGCGTCTGCGCCACGAACAAGCGAGGATAGCCGCCTCAACTCCGAGCGGCAACGAAGCCAGCGCGTGCACGCGGTAATGAAATTACGGAGGCGAGAGCGATCGTGCGTGCTTCGCACGCGCGCCGGGCCGAGGCCAACGACCCGCCGCCGCGACGGCTGCATGGCGATGTGCTTCGTACGCAGCGCGAATCGCGCTCCAATCCAGGGGTCGAATTTCGGGCGGCACCGAATCGGACGCTTCGGTTGTGTTTACCGCGACGACTGAATCTCGATCAGCCGGCAGCGTTTGGTTCGCAGGGAGCCAGACGGCGACGACGCAGGAGAGAGCAGCAATCGAACTGAGCATTCGACACCTCGAAGTCAGAGTGGAGGGTGTGTGTGGGATTGGAGTGCGAGCGCTCAATGCCGTGCGATCGCCCCTTCGTTCGAAGCGTATCCAAGCGCTTCCAATGCGAAACATCGCTCGCGACCGCGATCGCGTCAGGAAAGCCTGGAGGACCGAATCGCGCGTGCGCGAACGACGAAGGAAGGGGTGAAGCGATCTCGCTCGAACGAATCGGGTGAGAGTGCGCCGCGCTGTCCGCTGCGCGAGTCGAGCATTGGCGACCGCGCCCGACGCCGTCCGCGTCAGCTCCGCCCGCTGCTCGTATCGCCGGTTCCCGAATCCAACTCGCGCGTCAGCATTTCCGTCGCCTTGCGATAGCGATGCCAGGCGGCCGAGAGTCCGATGCCGAGGCGCGTGGCGATCACTTCCATCGAGAGCTCCTCGATCAGATGCATGCGCACGATCGCGCCCAAATCGGGAGGGAGCGCCGACAACGCTTCTTGTGTGATCGCAGCCTTCTCCTTGCGCGACACGATCCGGCTCGGCGTCTGCGAGTCGAGCGGCAGATCGGCCGACAGCGACGCGAAGCTATCCGAGACGAGCTCGGAGAAGCGCGACGTCCGTCGTTCTCCGCCGCGCTTCTCCGCGGCCATGCCGCGCGCCGCTTCGCGAATGCGGTTGCGCGCGATCTCGAAGAGCCACGAACGGAACGCAGCGGCATTCGTCCACGTGTGCTGCGCTCGGTCGCGCCATGCATGCGTCAGCGTCTCTTGCCAGATGTCCTCCGGCGAGAGGTGCGCGCGCAGCTGGCGGCTCATCGCGGATCCGATCACGACCTGCAGCGCGGCCGGATTCATCGCTTGGATGAGCTCGTCCCAGCGTTTCGAGTCCGTGTGAACGAACGAGTCGCCGAGGGACTCTCCCGACGGCAGCTGGATGTCGTCCATACGTGTGATCGTAGTCGCTGCGCCTGTCACCGCCAGGCTGCGGTGCGGCGCGCGTGCTCGTCCGTCGACGTCGTCAAGGCGTCAAACGCCGAGCGGGTCGAACCCCCAGGCTGCGATCGCGATCTCGCGGCGTGTACGCGTTGCGAGTGGGGACCCTCGCGTTCAAGATGACGTCCGAGTAGCTGCCGCCGCGCACGGGGCGATTGGGCGCATCGGGCATCAAACGCTCGCCATCGCCTGGACGGACGGGATTCCCGTACCCGCCGTATGGATCGCGGCACCACTCCCACGCGTTTCCGATGACATCGTGCAGACCGAAGGCATTCGGGCGAAAGAGACCGACGGGCGCAGTCACCGTTTGTCCGTCGTTCAGCCACTCCTCGTAAGCCCACGCCGAGGGTCCACCGTGCTCCTTGCAGTAGCGGTCCGCCAAGTTCGCGGCTCCTTCAACCGACTCGGGCGAGTCGCCGGTCCACCAAGGCGTCGTGGTTCCCGCGCGCGCGGCGTATTCCCATTGAGCCTCGGTCGGAATCACGAGGCCCAGACGCTTGAGGATCGCGTCGCACTCGAGCCACGAAACCTGTTGCACGGGAGTCTCGAGCGGAAGCTCGGCGCCAGCTCCGGCTCGGGAGCCCGCGCTCGGATTGCTGCCGCTGCATCGCAACCACTGTCCTTGCGTCATCTCGTACTTCGAGAGGAAGAACGGATCGAGCGTCACTTCGTGCGGCGGCGATTCCTGCGATTCGGAGTAACGATCGAAGCCCGGCTTGGTCGCGTCGCCACTCTGAGTCCCCATGAGGAACGTTCCGCCCGGGATCAGCACGAACACGAGACCCGTCGCGTCGCGCACCACGAACGCTCCATCCGTGCCGATCTCGGGGAACTCGCCGGTCTCGACGTGCGTGAACTCCCACAGACCTGAGCTGGGATCCTGACCGATCGGTACCAGTCCAAGTTGCGGCACGATGGTGAGTCCCGCGTAGGCCGGACACTTGTCTCGGTCCGCGATCGACGCGATCGCCTCGGCCCAGCCCTCTTTCTCGCTGGCTCCAGAAATGCTGCGCTCCTCGATGGTCTGCGCCAGTTTCCGGCGCTTCTCCACTCCCCAGCCGTGGACCGGGTTCGTGCCTTCGAAGACGAGCCCCGTCTCGGGATGGGCGAACTCCTCGAGGTTCGCGATCAGTCGCGAGAGCTGTGCATGCCACCAGCGATCTTCGCTCGACGCGAACTCCCACTCGACCGGCGAAGCGCTCGTCGCGTCCGTTCCCGACGCTGTCGCTGGCGAGCGCCGCGTTCCACGCTGCTCGATCTCGATCAGCTTGTGTTTGTGATCCGCGATGCCGGGCTTGCTCTTGAGCCCTTTCGTGACGTCCTCGCGCCGGCCCTCGATCAATAGCCGCGCGTCCGCAAGCCACTCGTCGTACGTGGGAATGTTCTCCGCCTGCGCCGGCCACGCTGCGTCGGCGCGTGCGATCAGCTCCTCCAAGTCCTGGATCGCCGAGAGCGCGAGCACGTCGTCGGTGCGGTGTTCTGCCTCCGTCGCCTTTTCGTCGGCGCGTTCGGTCTCTCGACTCGCTTTCACGTAGAGCGACGAGCTGACGATCATTCCGACGACGAGGCTCAGGACGAGCGCCGCGCTCGCGCCGGCTAGTGCCTTGTTGCGCGCGATCCATTTCTTGATCTCGGCCAGCGCGCCCGTCTCGTACGCCGCGACGACGCGACGCTCGAGGTACGCGCGCAAGTCCTCCGCGAGCGCGAGCATGTCCGGATAGCGCGACGCGGGATCGCGCTCCATCGCCTTCTCGCAGATCGCCACGAGCTCGGCCGGCAGATGCGCGTCGATCGTGTGGAGCGCGCGCGGCGGTCCTCCTATCACGCGCGCGAGGACATCGCGGTGCGTCAGCTTCGAACCGTGAGTGACGTACGGGACCTCTTTGGACAACAGCTGGTAGAGCATCGCGCCCAGCGAATAGACGTCCGACCGCGCCGTGAGGCTCTCGATCTCACCGCGCGCC
>JANLUN010000363.1:0-1951 GCA_031363505.1 Planctomycetota bacterium
CGAACACGAATCAGGACACCAGCTTCTTCGGGAACACGAGCATCTTCAGCGGAACTGTCCGCGTCGAGTTCATCTACATTGCGAAGTACGACCTCAACCACAACGTGATCGACTGCACGGAGTTCAACCGCACGGAGACCCTTACTCCGAACGATACGTTCTGCGCGCTGACGAGCTTCCACAACCCCGGTTACGAGCAAGGCTACGTGTACGCGTTCGCCAAGGCGGCGTACGGCCCGAACATCGGCCAACCGATCACCCACAACTGGCTGATCGGCAACACGCTCGCGATCAAGGGATTCGAAGCGCTCGACTACTCGATCAACCCCGTCGTGTTCAAGGGCCTCACCGCCCCGGGCGCGCTCACGGACGTTGACGGCGACGGCAACCGCGACTTGAACGGCGACGGCGCCGGTGCGGAGTACGAAGGTGTGCCGGATCAGATTCTGATCCCGCGCTTCCTCGGTTCGAACGCGCAAGCGACCGCCGCTCCGCAGTTCCAAAGCGAAATGATCCTTATCGCGCTGTCGGGCGGCACCGCCTTCACGACCCGTGCGAACTTCTGGATCTACAACGACAACGAAGAAGCCTTCTCGGCGAACTTCATCTTCAGGTGCTGGGATCGCGTTCCGGTTCTCCAAATCAGCAACGCGTTCCTGAACAGCTTCCTCCACAACCAAACGAACGATGCCCCGAACGAAATCTTCGGCGCGTCGGCTCGCGAGTCCGGCTGGGTCCGCGTTTACGGCGGCAGCCAAAGCTCGGGTGCGGAATCCATCAGTGACGCGGCGATCTACGCCGTGCTCATCGAGAAGCTCGGCAACAACTACGCCGCGGCTGACCTGCCGTTCGAAACCGCCGCGCTGCAAGCCAACCGTAACGGTTCGCTTCTTCCGACCGGTCCGTTCGGCGATGGCGATCCGGCTGCGGTCAACTTCGACCAGCAGTGATCGCTTAGCGGTTAACCCGACGCAACTAGGGTCCACCGGATAGTCTTAGGGGCCAGGAGGTGCAAACCTCCTGGCCCCTAATCACGTTCATAGGGCCATACTTCGCAACGGCCCATCCGCACGCTACGAGACTCTTCCAATGATCCAATTCGCCGCACCGCGCTCCGCACTGACCATCCTCGCCGGCCTCGTGCTCGTCTTCTCGGGATGCAACCCGCAGACAGGCACCGCGACCACCCAGACCGCTCAAGCACGAGCCAAGCCGGAACCGACCGAGGCACGCCTCGTGGAGCGATCCAAAGCACGGTGGGCGACCGTGTCCAAGTCGGATTGGATCGCCGCGTACGACTTCCTCACTCCGGAACAAAAACAACAGGTTCCGCTGGCGCAATTCCTTCCCGGCAAGGACCTGCACGAATACGCCAATCCGCAAGTCCAGAAGGTGTTGAAGATCGATGGCGAGAAGGGCTACGTCCAAGCCAGCGCCGTCTGGACTCCGCACCACCCGCAGCTCGCTTCGGTGAAGCTCGAGCCCGGCCAGACGCTGACGCAAGAACTGAAGATGGTGGAGACATGGGTCTGGGTCGACGGCGATTGGATGTACTTCTCCGCCGAGGGCGATACGGACTTCCTTGGTAAGCACCCGGATCTCCTCAAAGGTCAGCCCGAGTCCAAGTCGAGCACCCTGCCGATCGGCAATTCGGCCGCGGACACCAAGACGGCGCCGCACTAGCGGCTCCGGCCTCCCGTCGATTGGTAGCCGTCCGCGTTGCGGCTCCACGAAAGCGCAATCTCTAGAGCCGTGGCGCTGCCACGGCTTGCGCCATACTCCACGGCGCGAGTTGCTGTCGCCCAAAAAGCAATTTTGTTCTTCCCAAAATTGGCCCGCCCGGACAGGATGGGCCTGTTGAATGCACGTTCCTGACTGCCGCATTGGCGGCGCTGTTTGGTGAGTGCTTTTGCCGCGAGGCGAAAGCCGGATCCAGCCGGCCCCGCGCGGT
>JANLUN010000383.1:0-1965 GCA_031363505.1 Planctomycetota bacterium
TTGGACGGCACTCTGCGGCGAATTGAAGAACCGTTCGAAGACACTGGCTGCCGCGTGCCCGGCCCTCTCCGCACTCGTCGTTCTCGCTGCGGGATGCTCGTCCCCCAGTGAGGATGCCTCGAGTCGCTCCTCCGTTCGCTCCGCGCCAGCGAGCCCGGCGCCCATCGTCGGAGCGACACCTGCGGATGGGCTGATCGAATCGGGCGAGCAGCACTTCGCCCACTTGTGGAAGCTGACTTCGGGCGTCGAGAACGCCGCCGAAGGCTACTGGAACTTCGCGGGCGATCGCTTGTCGTACCAAGCGACACCGGACGGGACCGCGTGCGACCAGATCTACGTGACCGGAACGCATGGCGACGGCGTCACGCAGCGCATCTCGAACGGACTGGGCGTCACGACGTGCTCGTACTTCCTCCCCGGCGACAGCGCGGTGCTGTACGCATCGACGCACGCGTTCGACGCCGACTGCCCGCCGCGTGTGGACATGAGCCACGGCTACGTGTGGCCGGTGCACCCGCAGTACGACATCTACGTGCACGACCTCGCGAGCGGTCGCGAGCACGCGCTCACCAGCGAGTGGGGCTACGACGCCGAAGCGACCGTGTCGCCGCGCGGAAATCGCATCGTGTTCACCTCGTCGCGTTCCGGCGACTTGGAGCTGTGGACGTGCGATGTCGACGGCGGCGGCCTCGCACAAGTGACGCACACGCTCGGCTACGACGGCGGAGCGTTCTTCAGCCACGATGGAAGCTGGCTCGTGTTCCGCGCCACCGCGTTCACGCCCGGGAAGGAAGCGGAAGAAGGCGCGACGTACCAGAAGCTCCTCACCGAATGGAAGGTGAGGCCGCAGACGATGGACATCACGCTGATCCGCCCGGACGGCAGCGAGCGCAAGCGCGTGACGAACCTCGGTCAAGCGAGCTTCGCACCGTACTTCTTCCCGAACGATCAGCGCATCATTTTCGCGAGCAACCACCACGACAAGCGCAAGCCCGCGCGTGAGTTCGACCTCTTCGCCGTCGACGTCGACGGCAAGAACCTCGAGAAGATCACGTCGTACGAAGGCTTCGACAGCTTCCCGATGTTCAGCCCCGACGGACGATGGCTCGTCTTCGCGAGCAACCGCGGCGGCTCGAAGCCGGGCGAGACGAATCTGTTCGTCGCCGAGTGGCGTTAGACACGCCGCGCGATTCGATCACGGCCACTGGACGCTGAAGCCGTTCGTCAGGTTCGTCGTGCCGTCCGAACAGAAGCTCGGCGCCGCGTTGCGGTAGTAGAGCTGGTAGTACGCGGTCTGCGCCGGCGCCTGCAGCGTCGCCGCCGAGACCGGCAACGTCTGCACCGTGTTCGGGTACGTCCACTGACCAGCGGGCGCGCCGTTGCTACCCGCGTAGTGCGCGCCGAACCGCACGAGCGCGCCGTCGACGCAGCGCACTCCGTCGCCGAGCGCGACACCGAACGGATCGGTGGCGTCACCTTTGAACAAGAAACCGAAACCGAGGTAGTTCGGGCCGATGTCGGCCGTGAACTCGACCGTGTCGGGCGCGGTCGTGCCGTCCGCGACGAGCCTCGCGCCGTTCATGTCGAACGAGTTCGCGCAGCCGGCATCCGCTGCGCCGCTCGGATTCGGCACGACGTTCGGCGGCGCGCACGGGCAGAACGTCGGCAGCGATCCGTCGCCGAAGCAGTACGCCGAGCCGCTGAAGCCGTCGCATTCGTCGGGGACGCTGTTGGCATTGTTGTCCGTGCTGAACCCGTCGGCGATGTCGCACGAGTCGATCACGCCGTTGCCGTTGCAGTCCGGCGTGCCGGGGCAGCCAGGGACGAGCTTGCCGATCCACGTCGCCCACGAGTTGTTCGAGCGCGCATACTCTTGGATCGTCCAGATCGAGAAGTCGTCGACAGGATCGACGCTCGTCAAGCTGTAGTCGCCCCAGCGGTTCGTGCCGCCGCCGTCGACTTGGT
>JANLUN010000420.1:0-2067 GCA_031363505.1 Planctomycetota bacterium
TCGACAACGGGAACTACCGCGTGATTCCGCCGGCGGCACCCGCACCGACGAACACGTGGTACAGCCGCTGTGTCGAGTTCGCGATCGATCCGATGGCGATGACGATCGAGCAGAAGTGGTCGTACGGAGGTCCGTCGCAACCCTTCTACTCGGGCTTCCTCGGCGGCGCGAAGCCGCAGTGGCGGACGCTGAACACGCTGGTGACGGACGGCGCGAAAGTGCTGCAGAGCGGCGCGGCACGGATCGTCGAGACGACTCCGACCGCGCCCGCGATGGTCGTGTTCGAGGCGACGATCCAAGATCCGGCGTTCGCGAAGAACTGGACGATCTATCGCAGCGAGCGCCTGCCGGGCGTCTACCCGCAGACGTGGATTCCGCCGCAACCGCACTGATCCTGTTTCACGGATAAGGCAGCAGCCCGCTCCGCACAACGTGCGGAGCGGGCTGCCTCTTTTCTATCGAGTGCGATCAGGGCCAGTTGATCTGCATGCCGTTCGACATGTTCGTCGTGGCCGACGTGCAGAACGAGGCCGCGAGGTTGCGGTAGAAGAGCTGGTACCACGCCGATTGTCCGGGCGGCTGCAGCGTGGCCGACGAGACCGGAGTCGTCTGCGCCGTATTCGGGTACGTCCAGGTGCCGAGCGGCGCACCATTCGTGCCTGCGTTGTGCCCGCCGAAACGGAGCAACTGACCATCGACGCAGCGCACACCGTCGCCGTTCGCGGCGCCGCCGGGCAGGTTGCCGTTGCCCTTGAGCAGGAGGCCGAACGCGGCCGAGTTTCCGCCGATGAGCGTCGTGAACGTGAGCGTGTCGGGCGACAAGGTGCCGACCGAGCTCAGCTTCGCTCCGTTCAAGTTGAACGAGTTGGCGCAGCCCGCGTCCGGTGCGCCGCTGGGCGTCGGGACGAAATTGGGCGGCCCGCACGGGCAAGGCGTTGCTAGCGAACCGTCGCCGAAGCAGAACGGCGTGCCGACGGGTCCACCGGTGCAGTTCGGGAGGTACTTGATGTACGTGACCCAGTCGCCGCTGACGCCGAGCGCGCACGCGTTGAGCCATCCACCCGGCACGGCGAAGACGACGTTCTTCCCGGCCTGACAACCGTTGCCGTCGTGCACCATCGTCGGCGCGAACGGATCCCCGCTGTTCGAGTTCAAGAAACGGATCGTCACCGTGAAAGGCTGCGCGCTCACCATCCAGTTGAGCGGCGTCACGTTGAACTCGTTGATGAATCCGTCGGCGAGCTGCGGTCCCGCGACCGACCAGATCGGTGAACCGGGGTTCGGCAGCCCCGCGCCGTACACGTTGATCGAGTCTTCCAAGACATCCGGCTGACCGCCGAAGGCCGAGCCGAACGCGATGCCGATCTTCGTGATCTTGATCGGGAAGTGAGCGGCCGGGATCGAGCTGAAGATCGAGCCGGCCTCTTCGCCTGCCACGAAGCACGGACAAGCGGTCGTGCCTGCGCCGGTGTAGTTCTGCACCGGGCCGGTCTCGTTGCACTGAGCACGCGCGCTCGTCGCAAGCGCCACCATCGCAAGGCCGAGAACTGTCCCGCGTGTGAACTTGTTGGACAGGGTGGAGGCGTCGAAGCGGGCCGAAATCATGATCAGAGCCTTTCCGGGTGTTTCAGCGCGACCCGAGCGCGCAGACGAAGCGAGGGGCATGGCCACAGGAGTGGCGCAGGCGTGTGGGCTCTTTCGAATGCTATCCGACCCCCCTAGGGCGTCAAGGCGACAAGCTCTGGACGAGCGCCCTCGCACTTCCGATCCTGCGTGATCGCGCGTTCACGCCGCACGACCTCACGACATGATCGAAGTCCAAGAAGTCACACGCCGCTACGGCGCCCTCACGGCCGTCGACCGTGCGAGCTTCCGCATCGGCCCGGGTGAGATCGTCGGCTTCCTCGGTCCGAACGGCGCGGGCAAGTCGACGCTGCTCAAAATGATGTCGACGTACCTGCCGCCGACGTCGGGACGGATCACGATCGTCGGCCACGACACGGTGCGGCATTCGCTCGCGGCGCGGCGCGAGCTCGGCTACTTGCCCGAGCACAACGCGCTCTTCGA
>JANLUN010000439.1:0-18889 GCA_031363505.1 Planctomycetota bacterium
CCGGCGTGCAGAAGCTCGCGGCATTGCGGTACACGACCTGATACACGCGTGTGCCCGGCGTCGTCACTCCACCGATGGAGGAGATCGTCGGGTCGCCGCTTCCGGGGAACTGCGACGAGCCCGAGACGTTGATCGCGTCGCCGAGGCGCACCAATGTTCCGCCGCCGCAGAACACGCCGTCGCCGGACACCGCAGCCGCCGTAGATGCGCTGCTCTGCGTGAAGACGGCGATCGAGTTCGTCATCGACGAGCCGACGAGGGAGAACGTGTCGTTCGCAATGCTCGACGCGCCGGCGTCCGCGAGGCGACCGCCCAGTCCCGTCGAGTTTGAGCAGCCGGCGCGCTCCGCCGGTTCGCTCGCGTTGCCGCACGGGCACTGCGCTTGGAGCGCGCCGTCGCCGAAGCAGAAGCCGCGCGCGGTGCGCGAGAACTGCGCGACGAACGCGTCGTTGCCGAGCGCGCCGAGCGAGGTGTGCGCGTAGCCGCCGAGCGCGAACGATTGTCCTCGTCCCTTCGCTCCCACCATCGCACCGTCCGGTGAGCCGTCTGCGAGCGGCGGGAACCCGTACGACTGACCGAAGCGCGTCGCGCCCGACGCGTCGACGGCGAACATGGCGGCGTCTTGCACGGTGAGATCGGGCAAGTCCGACGCGTCTCCGCGCATTCCTACTGCAAGGAGCTCACCCGTCGAGTCGACCAACAGGTCGGCGTTGGGGTTGAACAAGTCGATCGCCGCAGTTCCGAGCGCGTCGTTCTCGACGGTGCGCCAAAGCTCGTTGCCGGTCGCGTCGAACGCCGCGATGAGGATCGCGGTTCCGAATCCAGTGCCTTGCTGACGTCCTCCGAGCACGATCGCGCGTCCAAAAGGATCGATCTCGACATCCGTGGGCCAGGCTCCGCCGGTGTTGAAGAAGCCGGTCGCCGGGCCCGTGATCGTGCGCTCCCAGTTCAGCACTCCCTGCGGGCTGAATCCGAACACGCCCAGCGTGTGCGCCGCGACCCAACCTGCCGACATGCCGCGCGCGGCGAGGAAGATGTTCCCTTGGAAGTCGACGTCGACGTCCACCGCGCGTCCGAACGTCATGTCCGGCGTCACGATCTCGAGCGACTGCAGCAGCGTGCCGGTCGGCGACACGCGCAGGAGCACCGGATTGCCCGGGGTCGTCATGCTGGGGGAGTTCACTTCTCCGGCGACGACGATCTCTCCGTTAGGAGCGAGCGCCATGCTGATCGGATTGTCGGGGCCGATCGGCTGCGCGTAGGACGTCTGCCACGCCTGCGCGCCGTTCGGCGTGTACGCCGTGACTTGGATGTCACCTCCCGGTGTGCGCGTGGCGATCACGGGCTGTTGCTGCGCGTCGAGGATCATCGGAATCCTCCACAACTTGCCGCCGGTCGGCGTCGCAGCTTGCTCCACGTACCAAGCGATCGTGCCCGTCGAGTCGATGCGCAGCAGGAACGGAATGGTGTTCGTCGTATTGGGTGCGCCGAGACCGACGCCCGCGATGTAGATCCCGCCCGCTCCATCGAGCGCGATCGCGCTCGGATGCTCGCCGTGTGCGAGCGTCGACTCCCACGTCCGCGTCCACAGCGAATTGCCCGACGCATCCCACGCAGCGGCGAAACCCGATCCTTCGTGGTTCGCGCTCGTGCTGTTCGCGGAGCCCGCCGCGTACACGTTGCCCGCGAAGTCCGTCGCGAGCGCCATCGTTCGGTCGTTGCCGGGCGTCGAGAAGGTTCTCGACCAGTCCAGCTGAACTTGTGCTCGCGCGGGCGCGGCGACGGCGACGGTCAAGAGGGACGCGAAGACGAAGCTGCTCTGAATTTTCATGAGGGGGACCTCCACGGGAGCGACATGCGCTCCTCTTCCGCCGATTCGTCAGAGTTTACTGCGAGTGGCGTGCGCGCGGGGCGGCGCTCTCAGGCCTATGTGCGAGTTCCTCGAGCGCGGGCGATTCGGCAACGACCGTGTCGATCGACTTACGGCGTCCAGTGGACCGTCAGCCCGTTCGACGTGTTCAGCGTCGCGGGCGTGCAGAAGATGACGGCGTTGCGATAGATGACTTGATAGTGCTGCGTCTGCGCTCCGGCTAGACCCGCGAGACCCGCGACTCCCGCGAGCGTGTTCGTGCCGCCCATCGTCGTGATGCGACCGAGGCGGACGAGCGAGCCGCCGAGGCATTGCAGGCCGTCGAGGTCGCGCACCAATGTCTCTCCGAGACCGCCGTTCAACTTCTCCGTGCCTTGCAAAAAAATCGTGTAGCTCCCCGCGAGCATGCCCTCCGCCTTCAGGCCCAGCTCGTTCGCGGTCACGCTGACGCTCGGGTTCGGAGTTCCGAGCGTCGCGTGCACGGCCGTCAGCAAGCAACCGTTGCCGCCCGGCTTCGAGTTCTTGCAGCCGTGCCCCGGTGCGCCGTTCTGATTCGGACCACACGGGCATTCCGTTCCCAAGCCATCGCCGAAGCAGAACGCACTCACCGCGCCGGCGGGTGATTCACCGATCAATTGCCAACCGGTGAACCAACCGACTTCGCCCTCGTACCAGTCGCGCACGTGGAGCCGCCACGTACCCGCGCTGCCGGCGATCGATCCGAGTGGAACGTTCGCGATCGGGAACTCGCTGCTCGTCCACAGGCCGTCACCGGTGTTGAGGTACGCGTCGTACGTGCCGGGGAGAAGCTGTGCGCTGCCTTGCGCGAGACTCGCTCCGCCGGATTCGACGAGCGTGTACGTGCCTTCCGCGAGTCCGCCCGAATCGCCCTCGTCGGAACCACCCTCGTAACCGGGGCGCACGATCAAATTGAAACGCGCACCGGCAGGGTCCTCGAGATAGACGTGCAGGTCTCCTCTCCAACCGTGCGTGAGTCCTTGGAGTTCGACCGCGGTCACGCTGCCCAAGCGGCTCGGCACCGTCACGGGTGAATTCACCTCTGGCCAATTGGGCGTCACGTTCCAGACTCCGCCGCCCGTGGGGCCATCCGGGATCACACCGCCAGGCCCCACGGTGGAACTGATCTCGGACCCCGCACCGGCGGTCGGCGTCAACGCAACAATCGCGAGCAGCATCATGCTGGGCCCGCCGGTGAAAAGTCGTCTCGCGCTCATGTTGATTCGGAGGTGATTGCGCCCGGTCAGGGCGTCCAGTAGATCGACAATCCATTCGACGTGTTGAGCGTCGACGGTGTGCAAAAACTGACGGCGTTTCGGTACACGGCTTGGTAGTGCTTCGTCTGCGCGCCGATGAGACCGGCGATCCCCGCGACTCCGCCGATCGTGCTCGTGCCACCGAGTGTGTTGATGCGGCCGAGACGGACCAGCGTTCCGCCGACGCACGCGAGGCCGTCGAGTCCCGCGAGATCGTCGCCGAGACCGTCGTTCACGGTCGCCGTTCCTTGTAGGAGGATCGTGTAGCTGCCCGGCAGCATCCCGCCGGCTTTCAGACCGAGCTCGTTGTCCGTCACGCTGCAGCTGGGACCAGGCGTGCCGAGCGTCGAGTGCACGGCCGTCAGCGAGCAACCGAGGCTACCCGGCTTCGAGTTCTTGCAACCGCGCCGCAGTCCGCCGTTCTGCTCGGGACCACACGGGCAGGGCGCGCCGCTGCCGTCGCCGAAACAAAACGCGGTCGCCGATCCAGTGAGGTCCTCTCCGATCAGCCGCCACAACCCGAGCGATCCGACGTGGCTCACCGCCCAGTCGCGCACGTGCAGCTTCCATGTGCCGGCACTTCCCGAGATTGTCTGGAGCGGAGAGTTCGAGATCGGAAACGCTGCGCTCGTCCAAACGCCGGCGTCGACACCGACGTGTTGGTTGTAACTGCCGCCGGGGATGTCCGCGGCTCCCTGCACGAGACTCGCTCCGCCGGCCTGCACGATCGTGTACGTGTCACCGACGTAGTTGCCATTGTCGCCCCAGTGGACACCACCGTGATATCCGGGCCGGACGATCAGGTTGAATCGCTCGCCGGCGGGGTTCTCGAGGTAGATGTGAACATCGCCGCGAAAGGCATGAGAGAAACCGAGCAGCTCGACGGACGTCACGCGGTCGATGTCGCTCGGAAGCGTGGTGGGGGAGATCAACGCGGTCCAACCCGGCGGTGCGTTCCACGGTCCGCCTTCGCCGTCGAAACCAGCCGGTCCATCGGGGATGGCTCCTCCCGGACCGAAGTCCGAGACCACCACGGTCTGCGCGCTCGCCGAGTGCGCGGCCACTGCGATCAGCAAGAGCGCGAGCAGCTTCCGTCCTATCGTGTGATGCGATCGTGAGATCATGTCTTCGCCGTGCGCAGTGAATCGTTCGCGGTCGAGATTGAGCAGGCGAGCCTTCATGCTATTCGATCCGCGTGAAGACGCATGCGCGACGCAAAAAACACCGGCCGCAAGGAAGCCCTCGCGGCCGGTAGCTCGACTCGAATGCGTGACCTCGTCGACTCACATCGACGCGTCACTCCGAATTACGGAACCCAGGTGATGCTGGTCGCGTTCGTGCGGTTCGTCGTCGCCGGCGTGCAGAAGCTCGCGTTCGCGTTGCGGTACTGCACCTGATAGAAGCGCGTCGACGTTCCGAACGGGCCGATCTGACCTTTGACCGAGATCGAGAGGTCGCCGACGCCCGGGTAGCTCGCCACTCCGCTGCCGTTGACCGCCTTCGTGCCGAGGCGAATGATCGTGCCGCCGACGCAGCCGAGACCGTCGTCGATCGCCGTCGCCGGATCTTGCACGCTGCCTTGGAAGAAGACCGCGACGTTGCCGGTCATGTCGCGCGCTTCGAGCACCATCGAATCGCCGCTCACGAACGGGAAGCCGTAGCCGGCGAGCGATGCACCGCCCGGGTAGAACGAGTTCGCGCACCCGGCACCCGGCTCGCCGTTGTTGCCGCACGGGCACGCCGTGAGCGCGCCGTCGCCAAAGCAGAAGCCCGTCGATCCGTTGTTCTCGCCGACGAGGCGCCAGCTCGCGATCGCGCCGGCGTTCGAGGTGTTCCAGTCGCGAATGTGGAGCGTCCACGTGCCCGCGCTGCCCGAGATCGACGACAGCGAAAGGTTTGCGATCGGGATCACTGGGTTCGTGTACATCCCGACGCCGCTGTTCAAGTACTGGTTGTACGTGCCGCCGAACGTGTCCGCGCCGCCTTGTTGGAGGCTCGCACCGCCTGACTCCACCATCGTGTAGATCCCGGCCATGACCGCGCCGTGGTCACCGAACGGGTTCGGGAGATCGTTGCCGGTCGCACCCGGCTTCACGATCACGTTGAACTTCACTCCCGCGGGATTCTCGATGTAGACGTGGAGATCGCCGCGCGACGGGTGCTGCAGATTGTTGAGCACGACCGACGTGACCTTGTCGATGCCGTGCGGAACGGTGACCGTCGACGTGAACTCCGGCCAGTTCGGCACCGAGTTCCACGCCGGGTTCCAGATGTCGATGCCTTGAGCTTCCGGAATCGCGCCGCCCGGCCCCATGGTCGAGAGGACGGTCGATCCCGCGCTCGCCGATCCCGCCAGTGCGGCGATCACAACGAAGGACAATGTCTCCGACGATGTCATGTACTTGTTCATGTGCATCCTCTTGCGCGATGGGGATCGGACCTCGGAATCGCAGCTCGAGTCCTTTGACATCCGCGGAGATCAGGGCTGCGAACCTGCCGTCGGCTCATGATACTGCGCGATGCCAGCGGCGCTCAGGTGCCCGGACCGAAATCAGGCGCGTTCGCGAGCGCGACGTCGAAATCACCGCTCGGACTGCGCCGTACAGGAAATCATGCGTCCAAGGCTGGGGCGTTTGCGTTCCGCGCGTGGGGGTCTGACTTGCTTGCGAATTCGTACGCGGCACACTGACCCGCGCGATTGAAGATCTGGACCCGTGCCGCCGAGCTCGCATCGAGCACACCTCCGTCGCGCAATCGCTACGTCGACTTCCTGCGTGCGGTGTCGATCCTCGTCGTGATCTTCGGACACTGGACCGCAGCAGCGCCGTACGTGAACGCAGAGGGCGCGATCGCGCCGACGCACATCCTCGCGGTGTCGCCGTGGACGCGCTGGCTCACGTGGCTCATCCAAGTGATGCCCATCTTCTTCCTGGTCGGCGGATACTCGAACGGCATCTCGTGGCACGCGGCGCAGCGCGACAAGCAGACGTATGCGCTGTGGCTCGAATCGAGATTGCGTCGACTCGTGGGACCGGTGCTGACGCTCATCGTGACGTGGTGCGCGCTCGGCGCACTCGCGCACACGCGCAGCGTGAGCCCCGCGATGATCCGCATCGGCTCGCAGATGGCGCTGATCCCGATCTGGTTCCTCGCGGTGTACTTGGGAGTCGTTGTGCTCGTTCCCGTCACGCATTCGCTGTGGGAGCGATTCGGCATGCGCTCGTACTGGGCGCTCGCCCTGTGCGCGGTCGCGATCGACGCGAGCTACTTCGCGGGCGTGCACTGGCTCGGATGGACGAACTACTTGTTCGTGTGGTCGGCGGTGCACCAGCTCGGCTACGCGTGGCGCGACGGACAGTTCGCGGATTGGAAGCGGACGCTGCCGTGGGCCGCGGGCGGAGCGATCGTGCTCGTCGCACTGACGGTGTACGGCCCGTATCCCGTCAGCATGGTCGGCGTCCCCGGCGACGACATCAGCAACACGACGCCGCCGAAGATCACGCTGCTCGCGCTCGGTGCGCTGCAGCTTGGACTCCTGTTGTCGTTGGAAGCACCCGTGCGTCGCTGGCTCGCGCGTGCAGCACCGTGGACGGCGACCGTGCTCATCAACGGGATGATCATGACGATCTACCTGTGGCACTTGACCGCGATGGTGCTCGTGATCGCGCTGTCGTCGGTGCTCGGAGGAATCGGATTGAGGCTCGCCCCGGGTACGCGTGGGTGGTGGATGACGAGACCGCTGTGGCACGCGGTGCTTGTCGTCGCGCTCATTCCGCTGGCGCTCGTCTTCTCACGGTTCGAGCGGCCGGGAAAAGCGCGCGGCGAGTTGCCTGCCGCGTGGAGGCTCGTCGTCGGCGCGCTCGCCGTCAGCTTCGGAATGGCGTTCCTCGCGCTCGACGGCGTCGCGGGTCAGGGCTGGTTCGGACTGCGACTCACCGTGATCGCGATGCCGCTCGCTGGCGCAGCGTTGATGCGACGGTGGAGTGGTGCGACTACGGCTGCCACGTGATCGCGAGCGCGTTCGTCGAGTTGTACAGGCTCGGCGTGCAGAAGCTCGCGTCGTCGCGATAGAGCGCTTGGTAGTAGAGCGTGCGGCCTGCTCCGGCCATCCCGCGCAGTGAAACCGGCGCGTCGCCGCCGCTCGGATACACAGCGTTTCCCGTCTTCATCCCGACGCGCACGATGCGTCCGCTGAGGCAACGCAATCCATCTCCGCTCGCAGTTCCAATTCCGCCGTTGTGCTGCGCGTCTTGCTCGATGAACTGCGTCGTGCCGAGCGCGGGCACGCTGATCGCCGCGAGGATCAGGTGATCGTCGGACATGCGCGCAGTTCCGGTCGCGACGAGCTTCCCGCCGCGCGCGAGCGAGTTGGCGCAGCCGCTGTGCGAAATCGTGGTGCTGACGTTGCCACACGGACAGCCACCGTCACCGAAGCAGAACGCCGTCCCCGGAGCCTCGTTCGTCATCGGCAAGTGCTCGGCCGCGAATCGCAGACCGAGATCGAGCTCCGCCTGCGCGGCGAAGTGCAGATGATCGGCGGTGAGCAGCAGGTCGTCGGTATCGACGAGCGCCGTGTACGGCACGTTCGACACCACGAACGTCTGCTGCGCGCGGATGACATTGACATAAGGAAGGCTGTAGCCGTCCATCGAGTCGATGTGCGCGTTCAGGCGGCCGATCACGACCGGCAACATGGGCTCGCCGAGCTCAGCGCGCGTCCGCACGATCAGCTTCGTCAGGCGCTCCGCGTACAGCCACGCGTCGTCGGAGTTCGCCGCATCGGATTCTCCCTGCATCCAGAAGAGGCCGTCGACGCTCGGTGAGTAACCCGCGTTCGAGAGCGCCGTTCGCGCCGCGCGCACGCGCCGCAGCAATTGAGCGCACAGGCTGCCCGTCACGTCGGGATTCCAATCGTGCGCGAGGTCGCTGCCGTTGAATGCGAATTTGACGATCGCGACGTCGTCGTCGAACGAGTCCGCGAGCGCTCGCCCGAGGCGCAGCTCGGGCCCGAAGCCGTCGATCGCGCTGCCGAACGTGCGCGCGCTGGCGTCTGTCTGGAAACACAATGGAACGAACTTCCCGCCGGACGTGATGCGCACAGCGAGGTGCTCCACGCCTTCCGCGGGTCCGATCTCGAACCAGAAGCGCACGTCGCGCTGCGGTGCTTGCCACGCCGGCGAAAGATCCGCGGCCGCGGATCCAGCGCCGACCGCGTTCGATTGTCCCGCGACGACGAAGATCCGCACGGTTTGCGAATCCGGCGACGCCTGCGCGGGCCCTAGCGAGAGGGCGACGATCGAAAGCGATGCGAGTGCGCGCAGAAGAGTGCTCGTCGCGACCAAGGGGTGGCGCGCGCCCTTGCGGAGGGAGCGCACGATGAACCATACCTCGACAGCAGCTGGCTCGACGGCTCGCGGTCGGCTATCACGGCGCGCGCATGGAACCGGTTCGGGGATGGAAGCGCGCGCTGTATTTGTCGCTCGCCTTTTTTTTCCTGGTGATGACCGTCCTCGGAATCGTTCTGCCGGTCGTGCCCGCGACGCCGTTCCTGCTGCTCACGAGCTGGTTCCTCGTGCGCACGTCGCCCGAGCTGCACCAGCGGCTCTACCAGACGCGCCTCTTCGGGCCGTTTCTTCGCGATTGGGATCGGTACCACGGCGTCCGCCTCCACGTGAAGGTCACCGCGATCGCGATGGTGATCGGGGGAGCGGCGCTGAGCCTCTCGTTCGGCAATCTTCCGACGGTGGCGAAGCTCGTGCTCGTCGTCTTCGCGGCGGCGGGACTCGTCGTCGTATTGCGACTGCGGGTGATTCGCGAGGAGTGATCGCCGCGCGCGATCTCAACCGCGAGTTGTCGCCGGCTCGGGCTCTTTCCACCAATCGCCCGCCGCCACCTCGACGATGCCGGTCGTGTACGGCCGCGGCTTCCAGCCCAGCTCGCCCGTCGCATTCGTGATGTCGTGGTTGTGGTGGAGGCTGAAGTACGCGGACGCGCGTCGGTCCTGCGTGTTGTCCGTGAAGAGGCCCTTCATGAAGATGAAACGGTCGGCCCACTTCTTCGAGATGTTGCGCCGCTTCACCTTGCCGCCGACCGCGCGGATCGTGACGTCGATGAAATCGTTGTAGGGGAGTCCGTCGGGGCCGGCGAGCTCGTACACGCAGTCGACCGCGCGGTCGAAGTGGAAGAACTTGAGCACCGCGTCGACCACGTCCTCGACGTGCACGGGGTTGATCTTCGACTCGCCGTCGTGGGGGACCCAGATCGTGCCGCGCGATGCCGCGCAGCGGCGCAGCAGCGTCGCCGTGTGCCGGTAGTCGCCGATGCCGTACACGAGCGTCGGGCGGAACGACGCCCAGTTGAGGCCCGAACCGCGGATCAGCTTCTCTTGAACCCGTTTGCTGTCGCGGTAGTAGCTGTACACCGGCGCGCCGATCACCGCCGAGCTCACGACCCAGAACTGGAATGTGCTGGGCGCGTTGCGCTTCGCTTCCTCGAGCAGCGTCTCGGTGCCCTGGATGTTGACCGCGCGCATGTCCGCTTCAGTGAAATGGTCGTGCGCGCTCGCGATGTGGATCAGCACGTCGACGCCCGAGAGGAATCCCTCCATCGACTTCGGCTGCGTCAGATCGCCGACGTGGATCTCGGCGCGCTTTCCCTTCGGATGCTCGACCGCCGACTCGCGTCCCGGGCGGACGAGGACGCGCACGTCGTGGCCCGCGCCGGCCATGCCGTGGACCATGTACTTGCCGATGAAACCCGTGGCGCCTGTGATCGCGATCTTCATGCTCGAGTGGGAAGCCCAGCCAGCATAGCGCGCGCGATGGCGCGGACCAGGTCAGCGACGCAGCGCGAGGAGCTCTTGTCCGTAACTCGCGGCGGCGCGGCCCGCGCCGGACGGCAGTTGATCGAGGAAGCGGCCGAGCGCGGCGCGGAACTGGACCGCTCGCGGTCGGCACTTCTCCGGCAACTCGCTGACGTACTCGGACCGTGCCGCCCAACGCAGCACCTGCGTGTTGTAGCCCGAGAGATAGGAGAGCGGCGCGCGGAACTCGAGCACCGGATCGTCGTCCCGCATGGGCTGCTGGCCGCTTGCGAACGCGCGCAACTCGGCGTCGCCAGCGACCTGGAGCGCTTGCAGGTCGACACCCGAGTGGATCGCGACGCGCGCCAGGCTCTCGCGCAGTCGCCCGGAGAGTTCGACGTCGACGAGGTGCTCGCCACCGCGCGGCGGCGACTGTGCGCCGACGAGGATCAAGTCGTAGGCGGAGAGCCACGCGCTCGTGTGCTCGAACGCCGCGCACCACGTCGCGGCCACGGTTTCGAGGTCGGCCGACGAGAGCTCGTACACCGGAAGCCATTGCGACGCCACGCCGCCGGGCGCGAGGTGCGCTGCGATCGACCGGAAGTGCTCGAGCGTGTAGAGATCGCTCGAGCCGCGCGTCCACGGGTGGACGGGATCGGCGGTGATCAAGTCGAAGCGCGCGTTGCTACTGGCCAGTGCGTGCCGGCCGTCCGCGAACACGAGCCGCGTGCGCGGGTCGTCGAGCACGGCGCCGTTCCAATCGGAGAACGCGCGCGCCGCGTCCTCGATCGCGGGCGAGATCTCGAAGATCGAGAGCGAGTTCATCGACGGCAGATCGAGCAGCGAGCCGGCGGTCATCCCGCTGCCGAGTCCGATCACGAGGGCCGTCTTGACGTCGCCGTGCAGCACGCCCGGGATGTGACCGAGCAAGAGCTGCAAGCGAACGTCGACCGGCGCGCTCGAAGCCTCGGGCTTGCCGTTGACGCGCAGCGTGCGCACGAGCGAGCCGTCGAACGCGCGCGTCTCCTCGACGGCGGCGCTCGTGTGCGCGTCATGGCGCACGAGGAGGAGCTGGCGATCGCGCGCGGGTTCTCCGGGCGCGAGCACCCAGTACGACGCGCCGAAACCTGCGAGCACGCCGAACACCCACGGCACGAGCCGTCTTCCAGGTACCAGTAGCGCCGCCAGCGCCGGAACGAGCAACACGATCGCGAACGAGCGCCGCGGTCCGAGCGCCGGCAACAAGACGAACGCCGCGCCCAAGCTCCCGCACAGCGCACCGAACGTGTTGAAGCCGTACAGACGTCCGAGCAGCGTCTCGCGCGGCACGGTCGGATAGCGCTCGACGAGCGCCGCGGCCGCCGCCGGCAGCGCCATTCCGAACGCGAACGCGGGCGCGAGGAGCGCGAGCGCCGCGAGCAGTGCATGCGTCGCCCACAGTCGCGCGAGCCCCGCGCCGGTGGGAACGCGGTTGGCCAGGCTTCCGAAGAGATCGTTCTCGCCGAGCTGAGCGCGCAGCGTCCACAGTCCCACGAGCATCAAGAGCGGCGCGCACAACGCGCAATAAAACAGGATGTCGAGATCGCGCGGGCCGCGCGTCGCGGAGCCGCGCTGCTGCGCGAGCTGGCGACCACCGAGGCCGATGCCGCACAGGAACACCGCGAGCACCAGCGCGAACGCGTACACCGATGCGCCGGTCACGGTGACGAGCAGGCGCAGCGAGAGGACCTCGATCGCGAGGCTCGCGGCGCCGAGTGCGAACGCGACGAAGAGCACTGGCTCGTGCAACATCGACCACGGCGGCGGTGGCCGTTCGACTTCCGGCGTGGAGTTCTCGCGCGGCAGCCACGCGAGCGCCAGACCCGCCGCGACGACGTCGAGCAGCGCGGCTGCGTACAGCGCGCCCGAAAGTCCAAGGAGCGGCATGAACACGCACGCAGCGAGCAACGCGCCGAGCGCCGCGCCGAGCGTGTTGGCGCCGTAGAACGCAGCCGTCTCGCCGTGCGTGGCCGCCGCGGAAGGAATCGCGATGCGACCCATCAAGGGAAACGTCGCTCCCATCGCCAGCGTGGGCGGCAAGAGCATCGCGGCGCTCACCGCGGCGCGCGCCGTGAACCCGTCGATCGGGTGGAGGAGTCCCATCAGGAACGGCGAGGCCGCCGCCCAGGCCGCGACGAAGAGCTCGAGCGCTGCGAAGAGCTCCACCGGCCGGGCCGTCTTGCGCGCGAGTCGGCTCGCGCACGCTCCGCCCAGCCCGAGCCCGGCCATGAAGGTGGCGAGCACGATGGCCGCCGCACCAGCGTCGCTACCGAGAATTCGCGTGAGCGAGCGCGCCCACACGGTCTCGTACACGAGCGCGACGACGCCGGTCAGGAAGAAAACGAAGTCGGACTTGCGCATGGGCCCTGACGAGTCCGCCACGATAGTGCCCGGTTCGAAGCGGGGCACGTGCGAATCAACATCGTGTCAAGAGTGCGCAGTTGCTCGGCGATTTTTCGCGCACTGCAGTCCTTTCGATACGAGGACGCACAGCCCGGGCCGGGTGAGGAGCCGATACGGTACGGGGCCCGCGCTGTCACGCGAATTGTCGCGCGCCGGCGAAACCGTAACATGTGCCCCTTGGTCCGCTGGCCTTCGACGTGACTGTGTACGCCCCCGCCTCGCACGGCGCGATCAGAGCTCGCGATCGCGCCCCCCACACCGTGGCCCTGCGCTCCACGGCCGCATGAGCTTTAGCGGTCAGTTCCTGAGGCGGCACTTCGAGCCCGTCGTGCTGTCCGCGCAGGTCCTGGTCGACCTCTTGGTCGTCCTGTTCGCCTGCTGGCTCGGATACCTGGTCGGCGAGCGTCTGGGCGGCATCGAGACCGATCCGAAGCTGCTGCTCGTGCAAGCGCGCCGGTACCAGGAGCTCTCGGCCCTGATCGCGGCCGTGTGCCTCGTCACGTTCCACGCGTTCGGCTTGTACAGCCCGGTCAAAAGCCTCCTCAACATGGAGGAGTTCAAGGCCGTCACGAAGAGCACGATCGTGTCGTTCCTCGTGCTGTTCGTGTTGCTGATCTTCCTGCGCAGCACGCGGCAGGATCCGCAAGGGGCCGGTCTACGCCTGGCTCGTCCCGCTGCACCAGTGGATCGACCTCAACATCAACACGAACGCGATCTCGCGGCTGACGCTCGTCGCGACGTTCTTCTTGATCCTGTGCATGATGACCGCGAGCCGCTTCGCGTCGTTCAAGGTCATCCAGCTGCTGCACCAGCGCGGGATCGGCAATAACAACGTATTGATCTACGGGACCGGCGACACGGCGCGGCACCTCCAGCGCAAGTTCATGCTCGTGCCGACGCTCGGGCTCAACTTGGTCGGGTTCATCGACGATGACCCGGTCAACGTCGGTCAAGTGATCGAGCGCTCGCGCGTGCTCGGCACGTTCGACGACATCGAGCGGCTCGTCGGCTTGCACAAAGTCAGTGCGGTGTTCGTCGCCGTGGCGGACGCGCCCGACGAGCGCGTCGTCAACCTGATGGCCGAGCTCGACCGCCTGGGCGTGACGAGTCACGTCGTGCCGCACTTCTATCACGTGCTGCAGTTCAAGGTGCGGATGGAGACGCTCGACTCGATTCCGCTGATCACGCGCGCGAGCCGGCGTCCGAGCCTCTTCGGTCAATTCGCGAAGCGCTGCCTCGACCTCGCGCTGTCGTTCGGCGTCTTACTCGTGCTCGCGCCGGTGTTCGTGATCACCGCGATCTTGATCAAGCGCGAATCCCCCGGACCGGTCTTCTTCGAGCAGCAGCGTATCGGCAAGGACGGAAAGCCGTTCCGCATGTACAAGTTCCGGACGATGCACACGCACTTGTCGGGCGATGCGCCGAAGCCCAACTCGGGCGCGGATCCGCGCGTCACCGCGATCGGCCGCTGGCTGCGCCGGTTCAGCCTCGACGAGCTGCCGCAGTTCCTTAATGTGCTGCTCGGAGACATGAGCGTCGTCGGCCCGCGTCCGGAGATGCGCTTCATCGTCGATCAATACGGTCCGCTCGATCGCGAGCGCCTCCGTGCGAAGCCCGGGATCACCGGCCTCTGGCAGATCTCGTATGCCCGTCAAATGGCCATCCACGACAACTTGGACTACGACCTCTACTACATCGAGCACCAGTCGTTCCTGCTCGACGTCGTGATCATCGCGCTCACGCTGTTCGCGGTGGTCAAGGGCACGGGTGCGTACTGACCCGGTTCCAACGTCCACACGGGCGCCGCGTCACTTCATGCGCGTGCTGCACGTGATGGAGGCGACGATCGGCGGGACGCGTCGTCACTTGTGCGACGTTGCGCGTGGCCAGCTCGCGCGCGGGCTGGAGGTCCACCTGGCCGTCTCGGCGCTGCGCCAGCCCGATTTCGAAGGCGATCTCCTCGCGCTCGAACGTGCGGGAGCGCGCGTGCAGCGCGTCGACATGGTGCGCTCGCTGTCGCCGCGCCTGGATTTCGCGCACTGGCGCACCCTGGCGCGCTTGATGGAGGAGATACAGCCGGACATCGTGCACACGCACAGCAGCAAGGCCGGCGCGCTCGGTCGCTCGGCGTCGATCGCGACCGGCATCGGCGCACGGGTGCACACGCCGCACACGTTCGCGTTCCTCTTCGACGCGATGTTCGGCGGCGCGACGCGTGCGTTGTATCGTCACATCGAGCAAGCGCTCGCTGCGCAAACGCAGATTGTGATCGCCGTGAGCGACAGCGAGGCCGCGACGTTCGCCGCGTCTGGCGTTGTCGAGAGCTCACGCGTGCGCGTCGTGCGCAACGGCATCGATCCGGCGCCGTGGCTCGCCGCCAAGCCGCTCGCGCGAAGCGAGCTCGGCCGCGATCCCCGTGCGCCGCTCGCTGCCGTCGTCGGGCTTCTCAACGTGGCGAAAGGACAGGACCTCGCGATCGAGTTGCTCGCTGAGCCCGGTCTCGCGGAGCTCGAGCTCGCGATCGTCGGTCACGGCGAGCAGCGCGACGCGCTCGAGGCGCGAGCGCACGCGCTGGGTGTCGCGGAGCGCGTACGCTTCTTGGGATTCCGCACCGACATCCCGGCGATCCTCGCCGCCGCCGATTTCGTCCTCGTCCCGTCGCGTTGGGAAGGCATGCCGTACATCGTGCTCGAAGCTCAGGCCGCGTCCCGGCCGGTCGTCGCGACGCCGGTCGACGGTTCGCGCGACCTGGTTCGATCCGGCACGAACGGATTCCTTGCGCACGACGTGTCGGCGCGCGCGCTCGCGGACGCGTGCCGCGCGCTGCTCGCGCTCGCGCCCTCCGCGCGCGCGGCGCTCGGCCGCGCGGGCGGAGATGCGCTCGTTCGCGATCACAGCGCCGACCGCATGGTCGACGAGTTGATCGCGGTCTACCGGGAGGCGCGGTGAGGAGGACATGAGGATCGTCCACGTGATCACGACGCTCGATGTGGGCGGCGCGGAGATGCACCTCTTGTCGCAGGTGCGCGGACAGGCGCAGCGCGGTCATGTGGTGCGCGTCGTGTACTTGAAGGGCAAGGGCACGCTGGCGCAGGACTTCCGCGACGCGGGTGCGAGCTGGGTCGGACCCGTCGGATCTGGACCGGCGCTCCCGGCGCGACTTGCCCCGCACGTGCGACAAGCCGACATCGTGCATTCGCACCTGCTCAAGGCGGATATGGCGACCGCGGTCGTGGCGACTCTGTGCGGACGGCGCGCGCGCCTCGTCGCGAGCAAGCACAACGACGAGCAAGTGCTGCTGCGCGCACCAGTGTCGTTCGTGCACGGTCTTCTCGGCAACTTGCCGGCGCGCACGATCGTGCTCTCGGATCACGTCGGAAAATTCATCGAGGAGCACGGCCGCGTGAAGCACTCACGGCTGCGGCGCATCTACTACGGTCTCGATCCCGCGCCGTTCGAGGTCGCTGCGTCCGCGCCGCCTGCGAAGCTGGCCGAGTTGCGCGCGAGCTTCGGATTCCGCCCGAGCGACAGCGTCTTCGTGTGCGTCGCTCGCTTCGCTCCGCAGAAGGCGCACGACGTGCTGCTCAAGAGCTTCGCGCAAGTCCTCGCACGCGCGCCGAACGCACGGCTTCTGCTCGTCGGCGACGATCCGTTCGGCGACGGACGGCGCAAGGCGGAAGCGATCGCGCGCGAGCTCGGTCTCGATGGACGTGCCGTGTTCGCCGGCATCCGCCGCGACGTGCCCGCGCTGATGGCGATGTCGGACGTGTTCGTGATGTGCTCGCTGTGGGAGGGACTGGGCCTCGTGTTCCTCGAAGCGATGGCGACCGGGCTGCCGGTTCTCGCGACGCGCGTGTCGGCCGTGCCGGAGGTCGTGATCGACGGGGAGACAGGACTCCTCGTCGCGCCGTCCGACGTCGACGATCTCGCGCGCGCGATGCACCGCTTGGCGAACGACGCGGAATTGCGTGCTCGGCTCGGCGCGGGCGGCAGGAAGCGCGTTCGCTCCGTCTTCGACCTCGAGCGCATGATCGAGGAGACGCTGCTCGTGTACCGCGTCGTGCTCGCCGACGCCGGCGCGCTCCCGGCCTGATCGCTCCAGTCGCCCCGCGCGGCCGGACGATAGCCTGATTCGCGCGACCGGCAGGCGCGCCGCATGCAACCACTCGACCCCGAACCCTCGCCGGCACCGGCGCGCCCACGCGGCCCCGATCGACGCAAGAGTTCGACGCCGCGCTTCTCCGTCTACTCGCTCGGACGCGGGCGCCGGCAATCGATCCGCCGCGGCGAAGAAGCCGACGGCGCATTCGTCGATCGGTACGGCACGCGCCTCTTCGCGATGGCGATGTGGATCGCGTTGATGAACGTCGCCGACAGCTTCTTCACGCTCGTGCATCTGCAGAGCGGCGGATCCGAGATCAACCCGGTCGCCGACCTGCTGCTGCTCGCGGGTCGTTCCGAGTTCGTGCTCTTGAAGTCGAGCTTGATCGGCATCGCGTTGCTCGTGCTGTGCATCCACAAGAACTTCCCGCTCGCGAAGTTCGGCTTGTGGATCGCGGCCGCTGCGTACACCGTGCTGTGCGGGTACCACCTGCTCCTGTTTCGGGTCTAGCGGCGCGGATCGTGCGCGCTCGCGCGCGGCTTGCTCGGCAGCGTCAGCCGGAAGGTCGAGCCGACCCCCAGTTCGCTCTCCACGCTCACTTTCCCGTCGTGAGCTTCGATGAACGTCTTCACGATCGAGAGACCCAGTCCCGTCCCACCCTCGGTGTCCGGATCCGACTCGCCCTTGTCGAAGATCTTGCCGAGGAACTCCTCCGGAATTCCCGCGCCGTTGTCGCGGATCGAAACCTCGACGCCGCCGTCTGCGCCGAGCTCACGTGCTTCGATGCGGACCTCTCCGTGCGGCGTGTACTTGATCGCGTTGGCGATCAGGTTCTGCAAACTCCGTTTCAACAGGCTCGCATCGGCAAAGACGACCAGGTCGTCGGGAACCTTGTTGAAGAGCTGCGTGCTGTCCGTTCCGGCCACTGGATGGAGATCGTGAATGAGGCTCTCGACCAGCGGCCACAGATCGAACTCGCGCCGTTCCAGCTTGAGACCGAGTTCCGTCTCGAGATTCGTGTTCTCCTCGAGCACTTTGGCGACCAACGCTTCGAGGTTTTGGACGTTCCGACGCAAGGCCTTGAACATCTGGGTGACTTCACCGCTGGCGCCCTGCGTGGGCAGCGACAGCTCGAGCACTCTCCCGGCCAATGAAATGGCATTGAGCGGAGTGCGGAGATCGTGCGCCACGAAGGCGAGATACTCCTCTCGCCGCCGCTGGACCTCCAGCGCACGCTGCGTGGCATACGTCTTTAGTGCGAGCCCGATCGCGAGATCGAACACTCGGTTGATGATGTGAAGCGGCTTCCCACGCAGATTGAGCCCATTGTCGTCGGCGAGATCGTGGATACAGCCGCGCAGGATGTTGTACTCCGCGACGACCTCTTCGATGTCGAACGAGTCTCGCACACGCTGCAGGCCGTGAGCTGTCGAGCTGCCCTCGTTGATCGCTTCCGGAATCGTCTGCTCCGACTTCGATCGGAGCGCTTCGGCCAATTCATCGAGTAGCAGGGGGATGTGATCGTTGAGCGTCGGGACATCGAGGTCGCGCGCCGCAGGCAGCTCCCGCACTTGCCGCCGCCAGCGCGCGAGCACGGATTCTCGTTCCCGCTTGACCAGTGCAGCCAGCTTGTCCAACTCGTCGTTCGTCATCTCGTCTCCGGAGGATTGCTCGGCACTACGGCGGCGTGACGTGTCGTGCACGGACCCGCGGACCCGCGCGGGAGGCGTTGTAGCCTCTTCGAATGGCCTGGCCGGCGGCGGCGGATTCGACGCAATTCGTGACGGTTCACGGCGTGAGTCTCAAGCGTGGCGGTTGTCGCCCTCGCGTCCTGAGGGGCGGACGATTTGCGCTCGCTACCGGGCATGACCCAGCACGAGCCGAGGGGTCTCGCGATCGTATCGGGGCCTCGTGGACTTGCCCAATGCCGAACGACCGAGCCATCGGAGGCGACGCCACGCGAGCATCCCTTCACCAGCCGGCCGTCTCGTTGCGACACCCCACTTCGGCACCTAGACTCGCCCGACTTCCGCTCCGGTGTGCTGCGCAGCGCGTGCACCGGATCCGCGGCCCAGGCATCCCACTGTGCGCATCGCTCGTGTCATGACCCGCCTCAATCTGGGCGGGCCGGCGCGCCAGGCTCTCGCGAGCGATCCGCTGCTCGCGCGGCGCGGTCACGTTCTCCGCGTGTTCGCGGGTACGCCCGCGCCGGGAGAAGGCGATCTCTTCGACGAGATGGCGGCGCGCGGCGTGGACGTCGTCCGCGTGCGCGGCCTCGCGCGCGGGATCTCGCTGACGGGTGACTTCGGCGCGCTGCGTGCGTTGCGCCGCGAGCTCGCGGCGTTCCGACCCGACGTCGTGCACACGCACGCGTCGAAGGCGGGCGCTCTCGGTCGGCG
>JANLUN010000493.1:0-1329 GCA_031363505.1 Planctomycetota bacterium
TCGCTGTGTGGACGCGCGCGCCGGCCACCGCGTAGTCGCGATGGATCGCAGCGACGACGTCCGGTGCCTCGATCAATGCGTGCGCGCTCCAACCGGGAAGCGGCGTCGCGACGCCGCGCGTGAAGAGCTCGGTGCCTGACGGACCGTCGAGGAGCGTGATCGCCATGTGTGCAGTTTCGCGGGCTCGCGGCTTCGCTTACTCTCCCCGGCCACTATGGGCCGAAGTGGGCCGAGATGGGCCCCGAAGTTGGGCATACGCAGGACTCCGATGAACGACCGCCGACTCGCGATTCCGATCCTACTGCTTCCTCTCGCTTGCGCAGCAACGCCGCGTGCCGCGGAGCATCGTGAGGAGGCTCCGCCGTGGTCCGCGCCGCCGATCGAGCGCGCCGTCAGCGTTCGCGATGGCCGCACGGGCGACGTGCGTTCGTTCGACGAGCTGCTCGACGAGCTGGCCGATGCCGATGTCGTTTTTCTCGGCGAGACGCACACCGACGAGGCCACGCACCGCGTCGAACTCGCCGTCTACGAGGGCCTCCTCGCGCGCCGATCGGGCCGCGTGGTGCTCGCGCTCGAGATGTTCGAGCGCGACGTGCAGCCGGTGCTCGACGCGTACCTGGCGGGGAAGAAATCCGAGCCGGAGTTCCTGGCCGCCGCTCGTCCGTGGAAGAACTATCCGACGGCGTACCGGCCGATGATCGAGCTCGCGAAAGAACGTCGCGCTCCCGTCATCGCGTCGAACTTCCCGACGCCGCTGCGACGGCGCATGGCGCAGGAAGGCAACGCCGTCCTGGCCGGACTCGAAGGGACTGCGCGCGGACAAGCTCCGAAAGAGTTCCTCGCCAACACACCCGACTACTGGCGGCGCGTCGACAACGCGACGCGCGGTCACGCTGCGAACATGCCGGCGAGCGCCGCCGATGCCGACGCGGAGCGCCTCTACTCGACGCAATCGCTGTGGGACAACTCGATGGGGGAGTCGTGCGCGCTCGCGCTCGACGCGCATCCGGGGAGCTCCGTTCTGCACGTGAACGGCGGCTTCCACAGTGAATATTGGGACGGGACCGCGCGCCAGTTCGCGCTGCGCAAGCCCGATGCGAGCGTGCGCACGGTCGCGATCGTTCCGACGTCGAATCCCACCGTCGCGGATGTCGGCGGCAAGCCCGTCGCGGACTTCGTCGTCTTCGCCGAAGCGCGCGCCACGGACGTGAACGATGGGACGTACTCCGTGTCCGTGCGGCGTTCGATCGAGTACCGGCTGCACTTGCCGGTGACGCGGGGAGACACGGCCAGGCTCCCGCTCCTCATTTGGTTCGCGGACGACGGCGA
>JANLUN010000503.1:0-4631 GCA_031363505.1 Planctomycetota bacterium
CGGCCGCGCTCCGGCACCTCCACGGTCCGGAGGATTGGACGTCGCGCACAATCGTCGTTCACGGGCTCGGAGAAGTCGGCTGCCGCGTCGCGCGCGAACTCGTCGAGCGCGGCGCGCGCGTCCGTGCCGCCGAAACCGATCCCGAACGCGCGGCTAGCACGTCACGAGATCTCGATCTCGAGCTCATCGATCCGGCCACCGAGTACGACCAGGTGTGCGACGTGTTCGCACCGTGCGCCATGGGTGGAATTCTCCACGATCTGACGCTGACGCGACTGCGTTGCCGTATCGTCGCGGGCGGTGCGAACAACGTCTTGGCGCGCGCGCTCCACGGCGACCGGCTGCACGAGATCGGGATCCTGTACGCGCCCGACTTCGTGATCAACGCCGGTGCGCTGATCCGCGGCGCGCTGTTTCACCTCGAGGGCCGTCGCGAACCCATCGAGGCGATCGGTGAGCGCGTCGGCCGCACGATCGACGAAATCTTCGCGCGCGCTCGCGACGAGCAAGCTCCGCCCGCGCGCGTCGCGTTCGACGAAGCCGAGCGTCGGATCGCGCGTTGGCGAGGTGAGAGCTGAGTCGTCGCGCGGTCGACCCCTTCCCAGCCGCGCAAGCGTGCGGCAGTATCGCGTAGCTGTGGTGAAGGGATTCTTCGCATGGATCATCGGGCTCGGCTGCTCGCTCGCGTGCGTCTCGCCACGCGCTGCGCCGGCGCCGGCGCCCGAGGGTGCGAGTGAATTCGTCGAGCCGGCCGCGACCGAGATCGAGCGGACCACCGCCCCCGCCGGCGAATCGTCAGGGTTCCACGAACGGGATCCTTCCTCGACGACGGACGAGCGCGCACCCACGAAGGAGCGCGCGCCTTCGGATGAGTCTGCCGCGCCGCACACATCGGGCGAACACCAGACCGCGACGACGCCCGGATCGAAACATCCCGATGCGCTGCTCTTCGATCGCGGCGAAGGGGAGCTCGCGCTGTGGATTCCGCGCAACGAATCGCTGACGTTTCGCGTCGTGCTCGAGCTCGGTCCGCTCGGCGACATCAACGCGGGCGAAGTCGAGCTCAGCTCGGGTGTCGAGCGCTACGTGTCCGGACTTCCCGCGCGCGGCGCGACCGAATCGAAGCCGGGCGAGCTCGAGACCGGATGGATCCGCAGCCACGCCAGCGGCAGTTACGCCGGCTACCACCTCGATCACGAGTTGCGAGCGCGCGTTCTCCCTCAGACTTGGCCGCGCGTCTTCTACACCGACACGCAGAGCGGCAGCGAGAATCGGCGGCGCGAGCTGAAGCTCGGACTGCAAGACGGCGCGCACGTCGCGAGCTACCGATCGGATGGACACTGCAAGGGGTGTGACAACGCCGAGCACTTCGTGAAGTCGGTGTGGTCGTGGGGGAAGCCGTACCACTGCGAGAAGTGCAAGATCGCGGCGCACCGTGTCTGGAAGGAACCCGTGCGCCGTCCGCTCCCTCCCGGAGCCGTCGACATGTTGAGCGCGGTGTATCTCGCGCGGTCACTCGTCAGGGAAGGCCGGTCTGCCACGGAGTTCCCGCTGATCGACAAACAGCAGCTGTGGCAGGTGCACCTTGTGCGCGGAGCCAATCACCGTCGCATCACGACGCCCGCCGGCACCTTCAATGCGCAGGAGATCAAGCTCTCGACGTCCGTGCCACGCGGTGAGACGAACACTTCGAAGGGCTTCGAAGGTTTGTTCGGGATCCGCGGCACGCTACAGATCTGGCTCGAAATGGAAACCGGCGTGCCCGTGCTGATCGAAGGCGAGCTCCCCGTGCCGGTGCTCGGGAGCTTGGACGTGCGTGTCGAGCTCAAGTCGCGCCGCGGCACTCCGCGAACCTTTTCAGGCGCGCGTTGATCGATGCACATCCCATTCGCGATGGATCAACGCACATCGCGTTCGGAGTGGCAGCGCGCGGCGCTTTCGCGAACGGATCAGCGGATTCGTCCGACGTACAGCTTGGCTGTGTAGACGAAGCGCACGAGGCCGCGCTCGGCATGGTGCGCGTGGAGCTCCGTCAGCGCCGCCAACATCGGCGCGTGCCGAGCGTCGCCGCGCGCCGGCACGTACGACGCAGACTGCACACGCCCCAAGAGCCCGGCGAGATCGAAGTCCTGTGCATTGGGGAAGCACCGCAACGTGAACGTCCCGCCGAAGAACTCCCGAACCTTCGACTCGTCGTAGTCCCGGTGCACGACCCGTCCGTAGTCGGTTCCGAAACGCTGGAGCAGCGCTTCCAGCTCGCGAAGAAAAGGAGTCGCGTCGGCATCACGCTCGTTCCAGACCAGCGCAGCGTGACGGCTTCCGCGCAGGATGCGCCGACATTCCGCGCGCGTACGCGCGACGTCGAACCAGTGGAACGCCTGCGCGGCCGTGACGACGTCCACGGACTCAGGCGGCAGTCCAGTCGCTTCCGCGGTGCCGGAGAGACTCGTGAATCCGTTCGCTGCGGCGAGCGTCGACTCCGCGGCGGCGCGCATCGCGTCGTTCGGTTCGACCGCGAACACGCGCACTCCACGATCCAACAAGAGTCGCGTGAAGATCCCCGTGCCTGAGCCAAGCTCCGCGACGCTTGTGCCCGACGCGAGCTCGCACTGCTCGCACAACGCATCGATCAGCTCGTTCGGATATCCCGGACGAAACCGCGCGTAGTCCGACACGCGCGAAGTGAATCGCTCCGTCGGCTCGGGTGTCGTGGTCACTGCGAGAGACTTGACGCGACGGTCATTCGAAGCCGCCGGTGACCGGCACAGCGCCGCTTCTCACGGGAATGGGAACGATCGTCGCGCTCGCGTCCGTCTCGCGGCTCTCTTCCGTCCCGCGCGGCTCTCCAACGCGAAACACAGTGCCCGCCGCCTGGTGGCGGCGCTTCACGTACGCGAGCACGAGCCCCGTGTCGAGCACGAACGAGTAGGCCCACGACGTGACGACACCCAAGTCGCGCGATTCGTTCTCTTCCACTCGGAAGAGGCGCGTGCCCGGCGCGATCGGATCGTCGTGCGAGATCTTCAACGCGACGAGCCGCTTGTTGAGTCCACCGTACGTGTCGATCTTCGCGACGACCTCTTGGCCGATGTAGCAACCCTTGTCGAGGCTGAACGCCGACTCGAGGCGCGCTTCCTGGGGATAGACCTGCTCGTCGATGTCGGCGCCGAACAGCGCGGCGCCGGCTTCGACGCGCAGGATGTCGCGCACGACGATGCCCGCCGGACGCGCGCCGAGTTCGCGCAGCCGATCCCAGAGCCGCGGCGCGGCCTCGGGACCTGCGTCGACGCGAAAACCCGGCGAGCCCGCCACGGTCAGCCGCGCGATCGAGAGCTGCGTGCCGTCGAACTCTGCGATCGACCAAGCGTGATCGTGCGGCGGTGGAACGGTGCCGAAGGCCGCGCTGACGATCGCCTCCGCGCGCGGTCCACAGAGGTCGAGTGGCGCGCACCGCTCGCTCCTGTCCTCGGCGACCACCTTCTCCGAGAAGAGATACATGTCGAGCGCCGCGAGGAGCGCCGCGGCGCTGCGCGGGGGCACCGAGAGAGAGAAGCCCTCGGCCGCGTTCGCGAGCGTGCCGCGGAAGAGATCGAAGTCGAAGCGCACCTTGCCCTTGCTCGAGAGCAGCAAGTTGCGGTTCCCCTGACCCGCGGTCAGCGCGCGCGCATCGTTGGCGAGGATTCGGTGCAGGAACGCCGCCGCGTCGGCGCCGGTGATCTTGATGCGACCGCGTTGGGTCTCGTCGAAGACGACCGCGGCCTCTTGCGCCGCTCGGTATTCGGCCGGAACGTCGCCGTACGTCAAGAGCTGCGGAGGGTCGGCGTCGATCCGCACCCGTGCTTTCTCGGCTTCGTGGCGGGGGAGGAGGACGGAGCGGAGCAAGTGGGCGTTCCTTGTGCAGCAGAGGCGGGAGTCGCGGAGGAGTCCGTGCTCCGTCGAGGGCGGTCAGCGTGCTTGACACGCTCTCGCTCGGCGGCAGACTGTGCCCCACATTCTGCCACGCGCGAATCCTTCCTTAATAACCCTCGTCCCCACGCGCCCAGCCCCCCCGCTCGAGTACGGCGTGCGTAGCGTCGCCGACCGAGCACGGCGGAGTGGGGAACCCGACGAGGCCTGCACACACGCATGCAATCTTCGAACGCACCCGGCCGACTCCTCCGGCGGCACCGCCACTCCCTGCACGCGGCGGCGCTCTCGCTCATGCTCGGCGCTGGTTTCGCGGCCTGCGGCTTCGAACCGCAGCACGCGCCGATGCGATTCCACCTGAACGCGGCGACCGCCGCGGCGCTGGAGTCCGAGCCGGCAGTCCAGGACCAGATTCGGGGGGGATTGGAGATGCTCTTCGGCACTCCGGCCAACCCGCGCTTCCTGCTCACCCCCGATTGGAAGGACGACAGCTTCGATCCGAATCACTCCAATCGGCCGGCCGACGATGGGGGCACCGGGGAGATCACGCCCGCGCGCACTGCCGAACTCCTCGCCGACAATCGCCGCGCATTCGCGCGCGAGCTCGAGCTGATCGCGCAGGGGCGGTACGCCGAGATTCGTCCGCTCAAGGCCGTGCCTGATCTGAATCGCGACTACCGCGCGCTGCTCGCGCGCCACGCGGCCGGCGAAGTCACCGACGGCGA
>JANLUN010000151.1:0-2517 GCA_031363505.1 Planctomycetota bacterium
GCGATCGTGCTCGCCGTCGTCGCCATGAAAGGCGACTTGCCGCTCGCGTGGGTCGTGCCGTGCATGGTGCTCGCCGCCGCGATCGTGATCTTCGCACCTGGATTCAAGGACGCCGTCTGCGGCGACACCGGTGTGCAGCGCGGCTGGTACGCGCGACGTTTCGAAAACCTCGAAGAGTGGCGGATGACAGGCGAGCACCTGCGCTTCCGGTTGTTCGGCGAATGGACCTCCGTGCCGCTCCCCGCCGCATCACAACCCAAGATCCGAGAGAAGCTCCTCCAGCTCTGCCCAACCCGCGAGAGCCGCTTCAAAGACTAGGCCCTCTTTCCTACGCAAACGTCCTCACTGCGAGGAACCGCCGCGGTTCATCGCAGTGAGGACGCGCGCGGCGTCCCCGCCGCGCAATCATCTGCGCGTTGCGCCTCTCTCTCTTTATCCGTTTCTTGCAGCGCCCTACACGCCGCATTGACACGTCCAGCCGATCTTCTCAGCGAAACTAAGAGAGAGAAAGGAAACGGCAGATGAAAACCCACCCCATTTCGATCGAGACCCTGACCGCCCGAATCGAGAAGCTCGAGCGCGCGCTGGCTGCCAGCCACCGCGCGAACGTGATCGAGACCTCCGAGCTCCGCCTGATCGACGCACAAGGCAAAGCGAAAGCCGTCCTGTCCGTCGACGAGAGCGGCCCGTTCCTGACGTTTCCCGACAAAGACGGCACGATCCAAACCGAATCACTTCCGCTCGTCGCCTGGGAAGGCCCCCCCGACCGAGTGCGCGCGTCGCTCTGGTCGCTGAAGTAGTCAACGCCGGCTGAGCCGCGCCCGCTCGCGCCCGACGCTCGTCACGAGCCGGTCCCGATTCACCGGTCGCTCCTGCCCCGCGCGCTCCGCGCAGTATCGATCGAAGAACGCATCGACGTCGCGCGCGGGTAGCTCTCCGGTCAAGCACGCCAAGTCGTACGCCGCGCCACGCAGCTGCGGCGCAGGCCCGCCCGCCCACGCGTCGAGGAAATAGACACGTGAGTGCGGCGCGCCGCGAACGACCAGGACGTTGCGCAGGAAGAGATCGTGGTGGACGAACCGCAGCGCGTGCATTCGCGCGACTTCGTCCGCGAGCTCGTTGAGGACTCCCGCGCGTAGCGCAGCGTCACACCGCGCGTCGGCCAAAAACTGGCCCAACGTCTCCGCGCCGCGGACTTCCTCCGTCAGCAGGAACTGAAACCAAGGAACGCCCGCGCGGCTGAGTACGCCGGCGCAGATGGGCCTCGGCGCAAGGAAGAGCCGCGCTCGGAGCCAATGGAGATTCTGTAACTCGCGCACACGCGGCAACGGTCGGAAGAACACTGCATGCTTCCCGAACCAACGCACACGCGCCCATCCGCGCAGCGGCTCACCCTTGAAGTACGCGCGCGCACCGAGCACCGACACGAATTCACCGACCGGCTCGCGTCGCGCCGCACGCTCGAGCGCCAACTCGACCGCGTGCGCGCACTCCTCCGTCCGCTCGCCGAAGAGCCGCAGCCGGCCGAGCGCAGCGCGCTCGCTACGCGCCGCCAAGCGAGCCGCTCGCGCCCTGCAGATCCAGGTCGAGGATGCGCGACTGCAACGTCTTGACGCCGCGGGCGCGCTCGTCGACCGGCGCGCGCTTCACGGCGACGACGAACGCCTGCTGCGAGACGAACCGCAGCGAGTGGTGGTACCCGACGACATCCGCGCCCGCGGCTTGGAAGATGCGCCGCAGATTGCGCTTCGAGATCGCGCGCCGCCCGCGCTGGCCCTCGGTCCGCCGCAGTCCGACGCGCCGCCGCCAAGCGTGCAGCGAAGCCGAGTCCCAAAACGACGCGATCACCATGCGATAGCTGACGCGGACGAGCTCGTGCACGATCGCCTGCACGTCCTCCGGCTCGTGGATGTGGTGGAGCAGTCGGCAGCAGATCACGACGTCGAACGAGTCGTCGCGGAAGGGGAGTCGCTCGATCGCGGCGCGGCACAATCCCGACGAGCTGCCGTGTCGCGCTTCCTCGAGCATCGCGGGCGAGACGTCGATGCCGACGTAACGGATGCCGCGGCGCTCGAGCACGCCGCGCAATCGACCGGTTCCACAAGGGGCGTCGAGGATCGGCCGCAGCGACGGTCGGACGCTGTGACGATCGAGGATGCGCTCGACGAGCAGCGGATCGCGGAGCGCCGCGCGGGAGCTCTTCCAGCGCTGACTCGCGTAGCGCACGCCGGCGCCGACGTCCTGCCACTTGTGCCGGACGGCGTCGGTCGGCGGATCCTCCGAGTGCGCGCGCATGCCGGAAGTATAGGTAGGCGATGAGGCCGTTGCGCCACTCGAGTGACGCGCTCACCGGGTGCGTCGCAATCCCGGTGAAGGCTCGGCGCGAGAGCTCGCGAGATCACCTTGCTACACTCGTCCGCACGACTCCGCGGAGCAGGAGCAGCGCGCGAAACTTCCCGTGCAGTCGCCCTTCGAGTCCCATGCTTCGTCGGAGCCCGCGCGACGTCCCGCGCGCGG